>NZ_JBNDHX010000027.1:0-36817 GCF_056755275.1 Leifsonia sp. HAY1-4F | reverse complement strand
TCCGTCGTCGGCAGCGTCAGATGTGTATAAGAGACAGGGGTTAGTCCTCGAGGTAGCGGGGGCGGGATGCGAGGGCGCCGGCCAGGGCTGCGGCGAGGACGGTGCCGGTGAGGACGACGAGGGCGAGCGTCCACGAGCTCGTGAGCTGGTGGAGGACGCCGACGGCGAGCGGGCCGAGCGCGCCGAGCGTGTAGCCGAGACCCTGCGTGAAACCGCTGAGGGCGACCGCGCCCGCGTGGGTCCTGGTCCGCATGTTGATGAGCACGAGGCACAGGGGGAACAGGAGCGGGCCGAGACCGGCGAACGCCACCCACAGCCACGTCGCCACGCCCGGAACGAGGATGAGGCCGAGGTAGCCGAAGATGAAGAACGCGATGCCGGCGTAGATCAGCAGGGCCACATTCTTCATCCGGGAGGCGAACAGGGGGACGAGAAGCCCGGCCGGTATGCCCATCCCGGCATATACCGACAGCAGCGCCCCTGCGTCGAGAGGTGGCACGCCCGCCACATCGTGCAGGATCTGCGGCAGCCACGCGAACATCGCGTAAGCGTTGAGGCTGGAGACGGCGAAGAGCACCATCATCGCCCACGCCAGCGACGACCGCCAGACACGCTTGGCCATGGCCGGTTCGGCGCCCTCGACCTCCGCATCCCGGTCGGGATGCGTGGGGCGCCGCGTGATCAGGATGCGCAGCCACGGCAGGATCGCCAGCAGGACGACCACGCCCCACATCCCGACGGAGACATGCCAGCCTGCGGCGTCCGCGACCGGCACGGCGATCAGCGGCGGCAGGAGCGTGGAGACCGACATCACCGTCGCATACAGCGACGTCACGAGCCCGATCCGGTCGGGGAAGTACCGCTTTACCAGCGGCGGCAGCAGCACGTTGCCCACGCCCATCCCGGCGAAGGTCACCGCCGACCCGACCGCCAGGACGACGAACGACGGGGAGGACGCGCGGATCAGATGCCCGCCGAGCATGACTCCCAGCGCGATGAGCACGACGCTCTCGAGGCTGAGCCGCCGGGTGAAGGACGGCGCGATCAGCCCGAACAGCGCGAAGCAGACGGGGGGCAGCATCCCGAGCAGGCCGACGTCGATGCTGGAGACCGGGAACTCGCCCCGGATCTCGGCGAAGATCGGCGAGAGCGCGGCGACCGCCGTGCGGAGGTTCGCCGCGACGAGCAGGATGCCGAGCAGCGCGATCGCGCGGCCGTGCCAGAGCGGCCGCACGCGAGCGGCCGCCGCGGGGGCGGAGGTCGCACCCGCCATCAGCCGAGCTCCCGGGAGTCCGAGGGGACGGACGGGACGGCGCCGAGGATGCGCCGAGCCTCCCGTACGTCCTCCGCGATCTGCGCGATCAGCGGCTCGACACCGGTGTACGCGACCATCCCCCGGATGCGCTCGACGAACGACACCTCGACCGTGTGATCGTAGAGGTCGAGCTCGCGGTCGAGCACGTACGCCTCCACCTGCTTCTGCGGGACGCCCTCGAACGTCGGGTTGTTGCCGACGGAGATCGCCGCGGGATACCGCTCCCCCGCGTCGGTCAGCCACCCCGCGTACACGCCGTCCGAGGGGATGAGGCCCTCCGACTCCGGGGACAGGTTGGCGGTCGGGAAGCCCAGTTCACGACCGCGCGCCGCGCCGTGCACGACGATGCCGCGGACCGTCGGGGCCGAACCGAGAAGCCCGCCTGCGTGCCGGACGTCGCCCTCGGCGAGGAGCTCACGGATCCAGGTGGAGGAGACGCGCCGCCCGCGTTCCGGCCGCACGTCGTCGATCAGAACCACGTCGAACCCGTAGGTCTCGCCGAACCGGCGCAGCAGCGCGACGTCGCCCGCACCGCCGGCCCCGAAGCGGAAGTCGCTGCCCACCAGAACGGCGGCCGCGTGCAGCCGCTCCATCAGGATGCGGTGCACGAACTCCTCGGGCGAGAGGCTCGCGAGCCCACGGTCGAAGGCCACCATGAGCGTCGCATCGATGCCCGTGGATGCCAGAAGGTCGAGCTTCTGCGCGTTGCTGACCAGTGATGGCGGGCATTTGTTGGGCGCGAGGATCTCGAGCGGATTGCGGTCGAACGTGATGACGGTCGACACCAGCCCGCGCTCGGCGGCCACCGAGCGCAACCGGGCGATCACCGCGCGGTGACCGGTGTGGACGCCGTCGAACTTGCCGATCGTGACCGCGCTCGGCCCCCACCCGTCCGGGATCTCGGAGACGGCGTGGAAGACCCTCACGATGCGACCCCGGAAGCCGGGGCGACGGAGGAGGAATCGTCGAGCGGCGGGTGACCGCGCAACCACAGCATCCCGAGCACCGGCAGCACGAGCGGGATGAGGAGGTACCCCATCCCGTACACCGACCACACCGTGGCGTCGCGGCCGAACGGATTGATGTCGTGGAGTCCCAGCACGGCCGGTGCGGCCACGCTGAGGGTCCCGACGATGAGCACGCCGGCCAGCTCGAAGCTGATTGTCGCCCACGCCACGCGGTACCAGACGCGCCCGGGCGCGATGAGCGCGACGGTCGCCAGGATGTACACGGCGGCGGACAGCGCCGAGAGGGTGAACGCCACCGGCGCCTCATGGAAGCGGTCGATGATCTGGAACACGCTGCGACCGGTCGCCGCCAGCGCGAGCACTCCGTAGACGAAGACGAGCAGCCGGCCGGCACCCGTCATGCGGCGGGCAGCCGTCCGCCGTCGGGGCGACGACGGTGCGGGCTTCGTGCGGGGTGACCGGGTGTGGTGGGACATCGCCTACGATTCTATTTCCCGCGCGGCGCGTTCCGGTGCGGAGGGGTCAGGCGCCCTGCACGAACCAGATCTGGCCCATCCGGTACACCATCACGGCGATGGCGAGGCAGACTCCGCCGAGGATGACGGTACTCCAGCGATTGCGCTCGATCAGCGCCCAGAAGCCGCCGGCGAGCGGCAGGATGAGCGCGGAGATCAGGTAGATGTAGAACTCCGCGAGGCTGCCCGTCGGACCGTTGCCCACGAGCGGTGCGATGATCGCGACGACCAGCTGGGCGATCAGCAGCAGCTCGACGACGGCGACGGCGCCCATCGAGACATCCCCCGGGAGCCGCCCCACGAGGCCGAGCACCAGGCACAGGATGCCGGCGGCGCACGCCACGAGGACCTGCGTCGTGGTGAACCAGTCGATCATCCGCGTCCGCCGGCCTGGCCGACCGCCTCATCCGTCGGGAAGTTCACGAGTGTCCTGGCTTCCTTTCCGCGGAACTCGATCAGTCCCACAAGCGCTCCGGTCGGCGCGATCGCGGCCACCGGCTCCCCGCCCGGTCCCTCCCGGTCGGCAAGGTGGATGCGGCGCCCGTGTGTCAGGTCGATCGCCTGCTGCTCGGTGAGCTCGAGCGTCTCGAACAGCCGCCCGGCGGCGTCCACCGCGGGGATCAGCGCCGCTTCCGCATCGAGCGTAGCGAGGTCGTACGCATCACGCACGTCGTAGGCGCCCACGCGCGTGCGACGGAGCGCGGTGAGGTGCCCGCCGATACCAGCGCCCACACCCAGCCCGGCTCCCAGGTCGCGGGCGAGGGAGCGGATGTACGTCCCGGACGAGCAGACGACCCGCACCTCCAGATCGATGGCCCCCGGCTCGCGGCGGGTCTCGAGCAGCTCGAACTCGGAGACGGTGACGGCGCGCGGCTTCAGCTCGACCTGCTCGCCGGCGCGCACCCGGGCATACGCTCGCTTGCCGTCCACCTTGATCGCGCTCACCGAGCTCGGAACCTGCTCGATCTCGCCCGTCAGTTCTGCGATGCCGGCCGCGATCGCCTCGGCGGTCACCGCATCCAGAGCCTCCTGCGATGCGGGAGCCAGAAGCTCGCCCTCGGCGTCGTCCGTCGTCGAGGCCGCACCGAGCCGGATGGTCGCCAGATACTCCTTGTCGGCGCCCACGATGTACGTCAGCAGCCGGGTAGAGGAGTTGATGCCGAGGATGAGAAGCCCCGTCGCCATCGGATCGAGAGTCCCGGCATGCCCGACCTTGCGCGTCCCCGCCGCCTTTCGCACGCGGGCGACGACGTCGTGGCTGGTGATGCCGGCGGGCTTGTCGATGAGGATGAGTCCGCTGCCGGTCATGCGCGCTGTGCCCCCGCCGCTCGGCCGTGATCCGTCTCTGCGGCCAGGTGCAGCACGAGGTCCAGCTTCGTGCGGAACGTGCATTCCAGCAGTTCCCTGGCGGCTTCGTCCTCGTCGTAGCTGTCCGGCAGCCTCAGCCCGAGCAGGGTGTTCAGCAGCATCCCCTCGGCGAGGAAGGCCCGCGTCTGCTCGGGAGTGAATCCCGCCTCGGCGCGCAGGAGCCGGTAGATCGTCAGGAAGCCGGCCCGCGCCTGGGCGCCGATGGTCGGATCGTGACCCATGCTGAACGCCTGCATCAGCACCAGCAGGAGTCCCCGGTCCTCGACCAGGCTGACGTAGGCGAGGCCGAGGCGGCGGCCGATCTCCCCATGGCCTCCGGCCGAAGTGGGCGCGGCGAGGTCGCCGCGAGTGCCGGTGGGAGCCTCGGCGGCCGTGGCATAGCCGGCGAGCGGCTCGGCGGGAGACCCGTCGGCCTTCCACTGCTCCAGCGTCTCGGTGAACGCGACCAGCAGCCGGTCGAGGCACCGCGACAGCACGCCCAGGAACAGGTTCTCCTTGCCGCCGAACATCCGCACCACGTAGGGCTGGCTGATTCCGGCCGTCTTCGCGATCTGGTCCGTCGTCGCCCCGAAGTAGCCGCGCTCACCGAAGACCCGGCTGGCGGCATCGAGGATCTGCTCCCGGCGCTCGGACGACGGGATCCTCTCGCTGATCTTGTCGCTCACACTTGACAGGTTATCAGTCGATTACTAATGTCGGCTCTTGTAATCATTCGATAACCACATCCTTTCGGAGGCGTCCATGTCCGCTCCCCTCGCGTCCCGCCGGCGCATCCCGGTCTGGCTGGCGATCGTCGCCGCATCCCTGCCCATGTTCATGGCGACTCTCGACAACCTCGTCGTCACCAGTGCGCTGCCCGTCATCGCGAAGGACCTCAGCGCCTCCATCGAAGAGCTGCAGTGGGTCATCAACGCGTACACGCTGAGCTTCGCGACCCTCATGCTCATGGCGGTCGGACTGGGCGACCGGCTCGGACGGCGCTCCGTGTTCCTGGCGGGTATCGCCGTCTTCACCCTGGCGAGCGCTGCGAGTGCACTCGCCACCGAGCCATGGGAGCTCATCGCG
Organism: Leifsonia sp. HAY1-4F; assembly: GCF_056755275.1. Classification (NCBI taxonomy): domain Bacteria; kingdom Bacillati; phylum Actinomycetota; class Actinomycetes; order Micrococcales; family Microbacteriaceae; genus Leifsonia; species Leifsonia sp. HAY1-4F. Next base: position 31,586 of record NZ_JBNDHX010000027.1, on the reverse strand, counting down.
GCCCGCGCGATTCAAGGCGTCGGGGCCGCCGCCCTCCTCCCGCTCTCCCTGACCCTCCTCGCCGGAAGCGTGAGCGAGCGCCTGCGGCCGGCGGCCATCGGGATCTGGGGCGGCATCTCCGGGCTCGGCGTCGCCCTCGGCCCGCTGATCGGCGGCGCAGTGGTCGAGGGATGGAACTGGCAGGCGATCTTCTGGCTCAACGTCCCGCTCGGTGTCGTGGCGATCCCGCTGGTGCTGTTCGCGCTGCCGAACAGCTTCGGCGACCGCGTCCGGGCCGATGTCGTCGGCCTGCTGCTGGCCGCGCCCGGCGTCCTCGGGCTCGTCTACGGGATCGTGCGGGGCAACCCGGCGGGATGGGGCAGCGCCGAGGTGCTGATCCCCCTGATCGCCGGCTCGGCGCTGCTGATCGCGTTCGTCGTCTGGGAGTCCCGGGCCGCTGCTCCACTGCTGCCCTTGCGACTGTTCCGCGACCGCAGCTTCACCGTCGCGAACCTGGTCGGCGTGACCTTCAGCTTCGGGATCTTCGGGGCGATCTTCATCCTCATCCAATTCCTGCAGGTCGTCCAGGGGCACACCCCGGTGGAAGCGGGCGTGATGACGATGCCGTGGACCCTGGCGCCGATGGTCGTCGCGCCGCTGACCGGCCTGGCGTCGTCGCGGACCGGCACCCGCCTCCCGGTCGTCGTCGGCCTCGTGCTGCTGGCCGTCGCCATGGGCTGGGTCGCGCTGACCCTCTCGGCGACACTGCCCTACGCCCAGATGTGGCCGCCCTTCCTCCTCGCCGGGATCGGCATGGGCCTCGTCTTCGCCCCGAGCTCGACCGCAGTACTCGCCAACATGCGGCCGGCCGACCACGCGAAGGCGTCCGGGACGAACTCCACACTGCGTGAGGTCGGCGTCGCGCTCGGCATCGCCGTGCTGACCGCCGTCTTCACGGGCGCGGGCGGGACGTTGACGCCGACCGGGTACGTGCACGCGGCCATCCCGGCGGTCGGTGTCGGCGCGGCTGTGCTGGGTGTGGCGGCTGTGATCGCGCTGGCGCTGCCCGGCCGGCGGGCGGCGGCGCGGGCCGTGGACGCGGCGGCTGCCGTGGCCGGGGCGGGGCGCGCGGCGGAGGTCGCGGCCGGGTCGCCTACGGCCACCGCCACCGCCGCCGCGGCCGCCGAGCCCATGCCCGTCCTCGCGGACTGACGCCACCATCCAGTTGACGCGACACGCCGTCCCGCGCACGACGGCGTGTCGCGTCAACTCGTTTCGCCGTGAGCCCGACCAAGGCCGCCATGGACCGGCTCGCGGTTAGGCTGGACCGCGTGCGTATCGGCGTCATCGGAGCGGGAGCCATCGGCGGAACGATCGCCGCGCTGCTCGATCGCGTCGGCCACCTGGTCGAGGTGACGGCCCGGGGCGAGCAGCTGGCGGCCATCCGCGGATCCGGGCTCCGGCTCGACGGTGGATGGGGCATCCACACCGCGCGAATCTCCGCCGCGGAGACGCTGCACGAAGTCCCCGAACTCGCGTTCGTCTGCACCAAAGCCCAGGATGCGCCTGCGGCGATCCGTGCCAATGCGGCGCTGCTCGACGGCATCCCGGTCGTCATCGTGCAGAACGGCCTCGCCGGCCTGCGAGAGGCCGAGGAGCTGCTGCCCGGCTCTTCCTGTGTGGGCGGCCTGGCGCTCTACGCCGCCAGCTTCCTCTCCCCCGGCCACGTCTCCGTGACCACCACCGCCAACACCTACCTGGGTGCCGGCGGCGGTCCGCCGCCGCCGGCAGCCGTGGAGGCGGCGCGCATCCTCGACGCCGCCATGCCCGCCTTCGCGATCGACAACTTCACCGGTGCGCAGTGGACCAAGCTCATCGTCAACCAGATCAACGCGCTCCCCGCGATCACCGGACTGAGCGCGCAAGAGGTGCTCGGCGACCGCCGGCTGCGGCCGGTCATGACCGCGAGCCTGCAGGAGGCCACCCGGGTCGGTTACGCGCGCGGCATCCGCTACGGCAGCATCCAAGGACTGGACGACCGCCTCCTCCGCATCGTCGCGCACGCGCCCCGCTGGGCGGCACAGGCCGTCCCCCTCCTGATGAAGCGGCGGATGGGCACGACGCCCAACCCCGGATCGACGCTGCAGAGCATCCGCCGCGGTCAGCTCACCGAGATCGACTACCTCAACGGCGCCGTCGTGGATGAGGCACGAGCGGCCGGCATCGACGCGCCGATCAACGCCGCGATCACCGCACTGGTGCACGAGGTGGAGCGCACGCGCACGTTCCTCTCGCCGGATGATGTCGCCGCCCGCATGCGCCCCCTCCTCGCCGCCGCCTGATCCCTCACGGACGCCGCTCTGCCGCCCACCTCCCCCAAACATTCGTCACGAATGTGCACTTCCGGGCCGCGCAAGCGTCGATTCGTCACGAATGTGCACTTCCGCAAGTCCAGCCACTTGCGCGCGGGCCGAGCGGCGATTCGTCACGAATGTGCGGTCCCAGGCGGGCGGAGCGGCGATTCGTCACGAATGTGCGGCTCCACGCGGACGGAGCGGCGATTCGTCACGAATGTCGCCCTTCGACGGCCACCGAGCGGAGCGGCGCGAAACCGCCACGGACGAGACGGGACGTCAGACGCGGAAGGGCAACGGCGGCTCGGAGTCGTCCACGAGAATGTCCGCGTTCTCCAGCGGCCGCGCATCCTCCAGATACACGGAGTCCTGCGGGGCGTTCACGAGCAGGATGGAGGCGTTCCAGATCTCCCGCAGCTCTGGCCGGAGAGCGAACTCGCCGTCGATGACGAGCACCGCGTCCCGACCCGCCGTGAGCCAGCGCGCCTGCACCGGCCGATCCCGTTCCTCGTCGAAGGCGGCCGTCTGGAAGCCCGTACTGCCCCCCATCCGGTAGGGGTCGAGCAGCACGCGCCGCAGCGTCACGTAGTCGTAGCCCTCGCGGTAGTAGCTCTCCGGTGTCTCGGGGCCCAGGCGCGTCCGGTACGCATGCGAGTGGTGGAAATCCCCGAGGGAGGCCCGGAACGTATCGGCGCCAGCCTCCCGGAACACGGCAGCGAGGTCATCCGCGAACGGCGAGCCCGCCAGCCCTCCGTCGACGGCCACGACCACCCTCCCTACCGGGAACACCAGCCGGAGGTCGCCGACCAGTCCGCGCAGGAACTGCACGCGAGGCGTCGGCGGAAGCATCATGCGAGAAGCATAGGCCGCGGCAGCCGTTAGCCTCGATGCATGCACGACTTCGCCGGGACGGTGGTGGCCTGGTACCACGCGAACCGGCGGGACCTGCCGTGGCGCCGCGACGGATTCACCGCGTGGGGCACCCTGGTCAGCGAATTCATGCTGCAGCAGACGCCCGTGAGCCGCGTCATCCCGCGCCTGGAGGAGTGGCTCAGCCGCTGGCCGACGCCGGCGGACCTGGCCGCCGTCCCTCCCGGCGAGGCGGTCCGCGCCTGGCAGTCGCTCGGATACCCGCGGCGTGCGCTCTGGCTGCATGCGGCCGCGGTGGCCATCACCGAACGACACGGCGGGGTCGTGCCGGAGGACGTGGATGCGCTGCTCGCGCTCCCCGGCATCGGCGACTACACAGCCCGGGCCATCGCGGTGTTCGCGTACGGCAACCGGCATCCGGTCGTGGACACGAACATCCGCCGCGTGATCGCCCGGGCGGTCGACGGCCAGGCCGAGCCGGGACCGCCGGGCAAGCGCGACCTCTCGGCGATGGAGTCGCTGCTTCCGAACGAGCGGCCGGTCGCCGCGGCGTTCAACGCCGGGATGATGGAGCTTGGTGCGATCGTCTGCGTCGCCCGCTCCCCCCGTTGCGACGAGTGCCCGCTCGCCGACCGCTGCGCGTGGCGGCAGGCGGGGTACCCGCCGTACGACGGGCCGCGCAAGGCCGTCCAGAAGCGCTACGAAGGCAGCGATCGCCAAGTCCGCGGCCGCATCCTCGCCGAACTGCGGGCTTCGCACCTCCCGGTGACCGCCGCCGAGCTCGAGAACGTCTGGCCGGATGCGGCCCAGCGCGACCGAGCACTCGCCGGCCTCCTCGCCGACGGCCTGGCCGTGCCCGCCGACGGCGGCTACACCCTCCCCTGACGTCCGCGCAGCGCGCCGACCAGGCCCCGCCCGCCGCAGCCCCCGCGAAGTGATCGTAGGTGCATGCGACACGCCGTGGCGCGGTGCGACAACGAGCACTTCGGCGGGGAGGGCCCCGAGCACCGCGGGGCGGAACGTCAGCGGTCGGCGAAGACGAGCGGGTCCCAGTCGAGGATGCGCGAGCGGTGCACGAGGCCTTCCGTCATGAACGGGTCGCCCTTGCGGAACCGCTCGGCGGCCTCGCGGGAACGGAAGATCGCCATGGAGCCCTGCGTGGCCGGGTCGCCGAACGTGCCGATCATGAGCACCTCCCCATCCTTCGCGAACTCGTCCAGGTAGGCGCGATGACGTGGATAGGTCTCCACCAGTCGCTGGAAGTGCTCCGGACCCGCGTCCGGGTCGGCGTCGTAGAACGAGACGGCGTACATGCCGTCAGCTTAGGTCCGGGATGCGCTCAGCGCCCGGACACGTCCGCTTCGTCCTCGTCGTCGTCAACGTCGTCGTCGTCCTCGTCGGTCCGCGGCTTGACGTAGGGGTCCTCGTCGCCGGCGTAGCTGGCGCCCGCCGCAAGCCCTGCCACCTCGGTGTCGCGCTCGCGCGCCTCCCGGAGCAGGTCCTCGATGTGGGCGGCGTTCTCCGGGATGGCGTCGAGCTGGAACTCCAGGGTGGGCGTCAGGCGGGCGGTGATGTTCTTGCCCACTTCGCTGCGCAGCATCCCGGTCGCCGCCTTCAACGCCGCGGCGCTGTCCTCGCGCTCCTGCGCGCTGCCGTACACCGTGTAGAACACGGTCGCGTGCTGCAGGTCGCCGGTCACCTGGACGTCCGTGATGGTCACGAAGCCGAGTCGTGGGTCGCGCAGGCCGCGGTCGAGCCGCTTGGCGACGATCTCTTTGATTCTGTCCGCGAGTTTCCTCGCGCGAGCCGGATCAGCCATGTGTGTTTCTCCTTACGGGCAAGATGGCCGGTGGCAGAGCCACCGGCCATCTCGTGAACCTAGACGCGCGGCTTCTCGCGAAGCTCGGTCGTCTCGATCTCGTCGCCGATCTGGATGTCGTTGTACTTCCCGAGACCGATACCGGCCTCGAAGTCGGTACGGACCTCGGTGACGTCGTCCTTGAACCGGCGCAGCGACTCGATGGCGAGGTTGTCCCCCACCACCACGCCGTCGCGGATGACGCGCGCCTTGGCGTTGCGCGTGATCGTGCCGGACCGGACGATGACACCGGCGATGTTGCCGAACTTGGAGGAGCGGAACACCTCGCGGATCTCGGCGACACCCGACTGGACCTCTTCGAACTCGGGCTTGAGCATGCCCTTGAGCGAGTTCTCGATGTCCTCGATGGCGTTGTAGATGACCGAGTAGAACCGGACATCCACGCCCTCGCGGGCTGCACGCTCGCGCGCCTTCACGTCCGGGCGGACGTTGAAGCCGATGACGATCGCGTTGTCGATGGTCGCCAGGTCGATGTCCGACTCGGTGATCGCGCCGACGCCGCGGTGCAGGATGCGCAGGCTGACCGAGTCGTCGACCTCGATCTTCATGAGCGACTCCTCCAGCGCCTCCACGGCACCGGACACGTCGCCCTTGATGATGAGGTTGAGCGCCTCGACCTTGCCCTCTTCCAGAGCGCGGGTGAAGTCCTCGAGCGAGATGCGCTTGCGGGCCTTCGCCAGCTGCGCGTTGCGCTCTGCGGCCTCGCGCTTCTCGGCGATCTGGCGGGCGGTGCGGTCCTCCTCGGTGACGAGGAAGACGTCGCCGGCACGCGGGACGCTGGAGAGACCCTGAACCTGGACCGGACGCGACGGTGCCGCCTCGAAGACCGGGTCGCCGTTCTCGTCCGCCATCGCACGGACGCGGCCGTAGGCCGTTCCCGCGACGATCGCGTCGCCGACGCGGAGCGTTCCCGACTGGATGAGCACGGTCGCAACGGCGCCGCGTCCCTTGTCGAGCTTGGCCTCGATCGCGACACCGCGTGCATCCTTGTTCGGGTTCGCACGCAGGTCGAGACCGGCGTCGGCGGTGAGCAGCACGGCGTCCAGGAGGTCCTGGATGCCGATGTCGTTGCGCGCGGAGACATCGACGAACATGACGTCGCCGCCGTACTCCTCGGCCACCAGCCCGAACTCGGTGAGCTGCTGGCGCACCTTCGCCGGGTTGGCGTCCGGCTTGTCGATCTTGTTGACCGCCACCACGATCGGCACGTTGGCCGCCTGGGCGTGGTTCAGCGCCTCGATGGTCTGCGGCATGATGCCGTCGTCCGCCGCGACCACGAGGATCGCGATGTCGGTGACCTGCGCACCACGGGCACGCATGGCGGTGAACGCCTCGTGGCCCGGGGTGTCGATGAAGGTGATGGCCCGCTCGAAGCCGTCGTGCTCCGTCCACACCTGGTACGCACCGATGTGCTGGGTGATGCCGCCGGCCTCGCCCGCGACGACGTTGGCGTTGCGGATCGCGTCGAGCAGTCGGGTCTTACCGTGATCGACGTGACCCATGACCGTGACGACCGGGGGCCGGATCTCGAGGTCCTCGTCGGACTCGCCTTCCAGCTCGGCGTCGAGGTCGATGTCGAAGCCCTCCAGGAGCTCCTTGTCCTCGTCCTCCGGGGAGACGACCTGGATGCGGTAGCCCAGCTCCTCGCCGAGCACCTCGAAGGTGGCCTCGTCGAGGGACTCCGTCGCCGTCGCCATCTCTCCCAGGTGGAAGAGGACGGTGACCAGCGACGCGGGGTTCGCGTCGATCTTGTCGGCGAAGTCCGAGATGGATGCGCCACGGCGCAGACGGACGACGGTGCTGCCGTCGCCGCGGGGTACGGTCACGCCACCCAGCGACGGGGCCTCCCGCATCTCGAATTCCTGGCGCTTCGCGCGCTTCGACTTGCGGGCCTTGCTCTTGCCGCCACCGCGACCGAACGCGCCGGCCGTGCCGCCGCCCGGTCCACGACCGCGACCGCCGCCACCACCGGGGCGCGGGCCGCCGAAGCCGCCGCCGGGACGCTGGAAGCCGCCGGCTGCACCGGCACCGGCCCCTGCGCCACCGGTTCCGGGGCGCTGCTGGAAGCCGGGACGGCCGCCGCCGCCACCACCGGGACGCGCGCCGCCCGGGCGGTTTCCGCCGCCCTGGCCGGGAGCGCCGATGCGCGGAGCGCCGGGGCGCGGCGGGGTGGGACGAGGGATGTTGCCGGGCGACGGGCGCTGGCCCATGCCCTGCGACGACGCGAACGGGTTGTTGCCCGGACGCGGAGTGCGCTGGCCCATCCCCTGGTTGCTGGAGAACGGGTTGTTGCCCGGGCGCGGGGCGCCGGGACGCGGGATGCTGCTCGCGCCGCCGGGGCGCGCAGCGCTGGACGGCTTCACGGCGTCCGGCGTGGCCGGGGTGCCGGGGTCGGCCGTACCGGCAGCGGCCTTGGCGGCCTCCGCCTTCTCGGCGGCCTTCTCAGCAGCTTTCTCGGCGGCGGCCCTCTCGGCCGCGGCCTGACGCTCTGCGACCGACAGCGGCGCCTGCGGCTTGGGGCCGGCGTCCGTGTCGACCTCTGCTGCGGCGGGCGCAGCGGGAGCCGCCTGCGGGCGCGGCGCACCGGGGCGGGGAGCCTGCGACGGTGCCTTCGGACCGGCGGCGGTCGCCGTCTCGGGCGCCTTCGCCGAGCCGGAGTGTCCCTCGGCCTCGAGGGCCGCACGCAGCTTGCGTGCTACCGGAGGCTCGATGCTGGAGGACGGTCCCTTGACGAACTCGCCCATTTCCTTGAGTTTCGCGAGCGCGACTTTACTGTCGACACCGAGCTCGCTCGCGACCTCGTGTACGCGTGGTTTTGCAGCCACAATTCTCCTGTCTGGGGGCCTACCCCAGGACAGGGGCAGGCGTTAGTTGTGGACGGATCTCATTTCGAGCCGCTCATCGGTTGTCACTCATGTGAAGTCAACTTCTTCAGCCTGTTCTCATAATTTGCGACCGGATGGTCGCGGTGCCGAGCGTCCCTTCCACCCGCAGCGCCCGCCCGAAGGCTCGGCGCTTGAGCGCGAGGTCGAGACACTCGTCGACCGGATGCAGCCACGCGCCTCGCCCTGGACGGGTGGCGGACGGGTCCACCACGAGTTCTGAATTCTGGGCGACGATCCTCAGAAGAGAGGACCGGGGAGCGCGAGAACGGCATCCGACGCACGTTCTGACGGATTCCATCTTACTCCTCCCGGCGGCGCGCGCCGAACGGACGGACGACGGCCTCTCCAGGCTAGTGCCACCGGCCGGTCCGCCAGATGGAGGACTGGTCACCGTGCCGGGATCGGCGGACACTTCCCGTGGGGAGGCACCATGAAGAGACTGGACCGCGAGGCGCGGCCCACCGGAACGCGCACGCTCCGGCTCGTCGTCGCCTGCGGGCTCGGCGCTGCGGCCCTGACAGCGGCGCAGTCCGCCCAGCCCGTCGTCGCTCCGGCATCCGCAGCCTCCGTGGCCTGGAGCCAGTTCGGAAACGGCCCGTCGCACTCGGGAGTGAACGCAGCGGAGACGCAGATCACCCCATCGACGGTGGCATCACTGACTCCCCTGTTCACCGCGACGCTGCCGGGCGTCTCGGACGGGCCGCCCGTCGAGCAGCCTGGAGTGGCGACGGCCGGCGGCACGCGGGACCTCCTCTTCACGACGACCAAGGACGGCTGGATCACGGCCACCGACGCCCCGACCGGCGCCGAAGTGTGGAAGCACCAGAACGGCCCGGGCTCCTGCACGATCAACAACGGCGGAACGCCCTGCTACACCACGTCGTCGCCGGCGATCGACCCGAGCGGAGCCTACGTCTACAGCTACGGGCTCGACGGGAAGGTGCACATGTACGCCATCGGGACGGGTACCGAGGTCACCGGCGGAGGCTGGCCGGAGATCGCGACCCTCAAGCCCTACGACGAGAAGAGCTCGCCGGCGCTCACGACCCTCGGATTCGGCGGGCACACCTACCTGTACGTCTCGAACGGAGGGTATCCCGGCGACCGAGGCGACTACCAGGGCCACGTCACGACGATCGACCTCGGGACGGGGTCGCAGCGCGTGTTCAACACGCTGTGCAGCGACCAGACCGGCCACATCGCAGCCAATGGATGCCCGGCCAGCCAGTCGGCGGTCTGGGCGCGGCCGAGCGTCGTCTACGACCCGGGCACCCAGCGCATCCTGTTCTCCACCGGCAACGGCGCCTTCGACGGCAGCCACGACTGGGGCGACTCGGTGCTCGCCATGAACCCCGACGGCACCGGCGCCGGAACGGGACCGGTCGACAGCTACACGCCGACGAACTACGCCAGCCTCGATCAGGCGGACCTCGACCTCGGCAGTACAGCGCCCCAGGTGGTGACGGCCCCGGCCGGTTCGTCGATCCCCCATCTGGCGGTGCAGGGCGGCAAGGATGCGCGCCTCCGCCTCCTGAACACGGCGAACCTCAGCGGGACCGGTCACCCCGGCGCCACGGGCGGCGAACTGAACTCGATCGCCGTCCCCCAGGGCGGCCAGGTGCTCACCCAGCCCGCGAACTGGGTGGACGGCGCCGGCACGTCGTGGGTCTTCGTCGCGAACAACAGCGGCATCTCCGGCCTCAAGCTGCAGGCGACCGGCGGGACGCCATCCCTCGTGCCTGTCTGGAACCAGAGCGCCGCCGGCACGACGCCCATCGTGGCCGGCGGTGTGCTGTTCTACCTCTCGAAGAACGGAGTCCGCGCGCTCGACCCCGCGACAGGGACACAGCTGTGGACGGACGCGGCCGGAGGCAGCGGGCTCCACTGGCAGAGTCCGATCGTGACGAATGGGCGGCTGTACTTCACGGACGGCGGCGGCAAGCTCCGCGCCTACGCCCTCCCCGTCGGGGCGCAGAAGGTCGGCCGCCTGGCGGGCGCAGACCGCTACGGGACGAGCACGGCCGTCTCTGCCGCGACCTACCCGGCCAATGCGCCGGTCGCCTACATCGCCTCCGGCGTACAGTTCCCGGATGCGCTGTCCGGCTCCCCCGCGGCCGCGCGTGCGGGCGGTCCGATGCTGCTCGTGCAGCCGGGAGCCGTGCCGCCCGCCGTGCAGACCGAGCTCCAGCGCCTCCATCCCGCGAAGATCGAGGTGCTCGGCGGTGCTGACAGCATCGCGGACTCCGTCCTCACCCAGCTGCAGACCTTCACGACCGGGACCGTGTCACGCCTCAGCGGCGGCGACCGCTACGAGACGAGCGCTGCGATTTCGCGTGCCACCGCCGTGACAGGACCGGCGGTGGCGTACGTCGTCTCGGGTGTGTCCTTCCCGGACGCGCTCTCGGCCGGCGCCCTGGCCGCCCGCACTGCCGGCGCTCCGCTGCTGCTCAGCGCGCCGTCGTGGATCCCGTCGCCGATCGCGACGGAGTTGACGCGCCTCGCTCCGCAGTCCATCGTCGTGGTGGGCGGGCCGGACGCCGTATCCGACGCCGTGCTCACGGCGCTGAAGGGATACACGACCGGATCCGTCACGCGCGTGAGCGGGTCGGACCGGTTCGGGACCAGCGCCGCAGCGGCGGCGGCGTTCCCGGCCGGGACGGCCTCCGCCTTCGTCGCCTCCGGCGTCGACTTCCCCGACGCGCTGTCGGCCTCCGCTGCGGCGGGCACGAGCGGCGCTCCGCTCCTGCTCACCCTTTCCGGGGCCGTGCCGACCGCCGTCGGTCAGCAGCTCACCCGCATCGGTCCGTCGCACATCTCGCTCGCCGGCGGAAGCGATGTGGTGAGCGACGGCGTGCAGGCTTCACTCGCCGCCTACGTGAAGTAGAGCGTGCGCGACCGAGCGAGCCGGTGACGCAGCGAGTCAGTGATGCAGGGAGCCCGCTCAGTCCCGATCGAGGATCGAGTCCGGCTGGATGTCGATCTTCGCGCCGGTCAGCTTCGCAGCGAGGCGGGCGTTCTGGCCCTCTTTGCCGATCGCGAGCGACAGCTGGTAATCCGGGACGAGCGCACGGACGGCCTTGAGCGACTCGTCGATCACGAACGCACTGGTCACCTTGGCGGGAGAGAGCGCGCTCGCGACGAACGTCGCGAGGTCCGGCGAGTAGTCGACGATGTCGATCTTCTCGTTGTTGAGCTCGGCCGTGACCGCGCGGACCCGCTGTCCGAGCTCGCCGATGCAGGCGCCCTTCGCGTTCACCCCGGGCTCCGTCGCGCGCACGGCGATCTTCGTCCGGTGACCGGCCTCGCGGGCGAGCGAGACGATCTCCACGACACCGCTGGCGATCTCCGGCACCTCGAGGGCGAACAGCTTGCGGACGAGCGCGGGATGCGTGCGCGACACCGTGATCGACGGACCCTTCGCACCTTTCGAGACGCTCGTGACATACACCCGGATGCGCGACCCGTGCGTGTACTCCTCGCCCGGCACCTGCTCCTCGGGCGGGAGGATGGCCTCGACCGTCCCCAGGTCGATGTGCACCATCCGCGGGTTGGGGCCCTGCTGGATGACACCGGCGACGATGTCGCCCTCGCGCCCGCGGAACTCGCCCAGCACCGCGTCGTCCGCGATGTCGCGCAGACGCTGGTTGATCACCTGCTTGGCGGCGAAGGCCGCGATCCGGCCGAAGTCGCTGGGGCTGTCCTCGGCCTCGCCGATGACATTGCCCTCTTCGTCGTGCTCGGGCACGTAGACCGTGACGTGGCCGGTCTTGCGGTCCAGGTGCACGCGGGCCGCGGGCGGCTGGTCGCTGTGACCGTGACGGTGCTCGGCCTGGTTCGTGTGCTTCAGATACGCGGTCAGGATCGCCTGCTCGATGATCTGCACCAGCTCGTCGAACGGAATCTCTTTCTCGCGCTCCATGAGACGCAAGACGCTGAGGTCGATGTCCATGCCGGCCTCCTCTATTCAGATCTCGCCGCCGCGTGACAGCGCGGCGGACTCAGTCCTCTACGCTACCCGAGATTCCCCACGGCGTGTACGCCGGGTACCGTGCACGCCATGACGTCCCCCAGCCGACTCGCCTCCCGCGTCGAACGCGAACCCGCCGTGCGCGCGCTCGCCCGGGTCGGGATCGCCGCAATCGGCCTGCTGCACATCCTCATCGGCGCGATCGCGCTGGCCGTGGCCTTCGGCGCCGGTGGGAACGCCGACCAATCGGGCGCGCTCCAGGCCATCGTGGCCGTTCCCGGCGGCCTATTCGCTCTGGGAGCGGTGATCGTCGGGCTGATCTTCCTCTCCGTGTGGCAGCTCCTCCAATCCATCACCGCCCATCGACGCAGCGAGAAGCTGGTCGAGGTGGCGAAGTTCGTGGTCTACGCGATCCTGGCGGGCGCCGCGATCTCGATCGCCGCCGGCGCGCGGAAGAACTCCTCCGCATCGGAGCAGTCGGCGAGCGGCAAGCTGCTCGGGACACCCGGCGGGGTCTTCCTCCTCGCCGCCATCGGCCTCGTGGTGGTGGCCGTCGGGATCGACTTCCTGGTCAACGGCGTCACCCGCCGCTTCGAACGGGACCTGCGGCTCCCGCCCGACCGCTGGGCGACGATCACGGCGATCCTCGGCCGGGTGGGCTACATCGCGAAGGGCATCGCCCTGGTCATCGTCGGCGGTCTGGTCACGTATGGGGCCATCACCTCCGACCCGAAGCAGGCGGGAGGACTGGACGGCAGCCTGAAGGAACTGACGAAGGTGCCGTTCGGCGTCGTCCTGCTCGTGCTCATCGCCATCGGGCTGATCGCCTACGGCGTCTTCTGGTGCGTGCGGGCCTTCGCCTCCCGTTTGAAGGAGCAGTAGGTCGCTCGCCCCTCCGGCTGCTCGTCCCCTCCCGCTACTCAGTCGCGGCTCCGGCGAACTGTGCATTGTAGAGGGAGTAGTACGCGCCGCCCTGGGTCAGCAGCTCCGCATGGGTGCCCTGCTCGACGATCCGCCCGGCCTCCATCACCAGGATGAGGTCGGCGTCCCGGATCGTGGACAGCCGGTGCGCGATCACGAACGACGTGCGGTCCGCGCGGAGCGCGCTCATCGCCTTCTGCACGAGCAGCTCCGTCCGGGTGTCCACCGACGACGTCGCCTCGTCCAGGATGAGCACGCTCGGCCGTGCGAGGAACGCCCGCGCGATCGTCAGCAGCTGCTTCTCCCCCGCCGACAGGTTCGAGCCCTCATCGTCGAGCACCGTCTCATACCCGTCGGGCAGCGAGTGCACGAACCGGTCGACGTAGGTGGCGCGCGCAGCATCCAGAACTTCGTCCTCGGTCGCATCCGGGCGGCCGTAGAGGATGTTGTCGCGGATGGTGCCCTTGAACAGCCAGGTGTCCTGCAGCACCATCCCCATCCGGCTGCGCAGGTCGTGCCTGCTCATCGTGGCGATGTCGACGCCGTCGAGGGTGATGCGTCCGCCGTCCAGGTCGTAGAAGCGCATCATCAGGTTGACCAGGGTCGTCTTGCCTGCCCCGGTCGGGCCGACGATCGCGACGGTCTGGCCCGGCTGGGCGATCAGCGACAGGTCCTCGATGAGCGGAGTCTCCTCGGCATACCGGAACGACACGTCCTCGAACGCCAGCAGCCCCTTCGTGCCCTCGGGATTCTCCGGCTCGGCGGGATCGGCCGACTGCTCGTCCGCATCCAGCAGCTCGAAGACGCGCTCGGCGCTCGCCACTCCGGACTGCAGCAGGTTCGCCATCGAGCCGAGCTGGGTGAGCGGCTGGGTGAACTGGCGGGAGTACTGGATGAACGCGGTCACGTCTCCCAGCTGCATCGCACCGCTGGCCACCTGCAGACCGCCGACGACCGCGATCGCGACGTACATCAGGTTCCCGACGAACATCATCGCGGGCATGATCATGCCGGAGATGAACTGGGCGCCGAAACTCGCCCGGTACATCTCCTGGTTCTTCTCGCGGAAGCGCGCCTCCACCTCGCGGTGCCGTCCGAACACCTTGACCAGCGAATGGCCGGTGAAGGCCTCCTCGATCTGTCCGTTCAGCTCGCCGGTGTGCTTCCACTGAGCGACGAAGAGCTTCTGCGAGCGCTTCGCGATGACCGTCGTGATGATGAGGGTCAGCGGGATGGTGATCAGCGCGATCACGGCGAGGAGCGGCGAGATCACGAACATCAGGACGACCACGCCCACCACCGTCAACAGCGACGTGAGCAGCTGGCTCATCGTCTGCTGAAGCGACTGCGAGATGTTGTCGATGTCGTTGGTCACCCGGCTGAGGAGCTCGCCGCGCTGCATGGTGTCGAAGTACCGCAGCGGCAGGCGGTGGAGCTTGTCCTCGACGTCCGCACGCAACCGGTACACGGTCCGCTGCGTGACGCCGTTGAGGACGTACGCCTGCAGGTAGCTGAACAGCGACGAGGCGACGTACAGCGCGAGCACCCAGAGCAGGGTGTGGCCGACCGCGGTGAAATCGACGCCGGCTCCGGGAGTGAACGTGGTTCCCGAGAGGAGGTCCGCGAACTGCGTCTGCCCCTTCGCGCGCACGGCCGCGATGGCCTGCGCCTGCGTCATCCCCTTCGGGAATGCGAGGGACAGCGCCCCCGCGAACACGAGGTTGATCGCGTTGCCCAGCAGCTTCGGGCCGAGCACTGCGAAGGCGACCGACACGACGGCGAGCGCGGTCACTGCGGAGAGGGCAGCCCATTCCGGGCGCAGCCGGCCGAGCAGCCGCTTGGCGCTGGGGCCGAAGTTCATGGACTTCTCGACAGGCATCGCCATCCCGCCGAACGGGCCGCCGCCGCCGGGACCGCGCCGCATCGGCGGGCCTGCGGGCCGGACCGGCGCTGTCGTCTTCTCACTCATCCCGTGCCTCCCTACACCGCGTCCTGGGCGGCGAGCTGCGACGAGACGATCTCGGCGTAGGTCTCGCTGCTCTGCACGAGTTCGTCGTGGGTCCCCCGGCCGACGACGCGGCCGTCCTCGAGGACGATGATCTGGTCGGCGTCCACGATGGTGGACACCCGCTGCGCGACGACGATCATGGTCGCATCCGCCACGTCCCGGGCGAGCGCCGCCCGCAAGCGCGCGTCCGTGGCGGTGTCGAGCGCCGAGAACGAGTCGTCGAACACGTAGATCTCCGGCTTGCGCACGAGGGCCCGCGCGATCGCGAGCCGCTGGCGCTGACCGCCGGAGACGTTCGTGCCACCCTGCGCGATCGGCGCCTCCAGCCTGTCGGGCATCGCCTCGACGAAGTCTCGCGCCTGCGCCACCTCCAGCGCGTGCCACAGCTCCTCGTCGGTCGCCTGCGGGTTGCCGTAGCGGAGGTTGGAGGCGACGGTGCCCGAGAAGAGGTAGGGCTTCTGCGGGACGATGCCGATGCGCGACCAGAGCAGCTCCGGGTCGAGGTCCGCCACATCCACTCCGTCGACCAGGACGATGCCGCTCGTGGCGTCGAACAGGCGCGGGATGAGGTTCACCAGGGTCGTCTTACCGGCGCCGGTGCTGCCGATGATCGCCGTCGTGCGACCGGCCTCGGCGAGGAACGTGACATCCGTGAGCACGGGATGCTCGGCGCCGGGATACGAGAAGCCGACATCCACGAACTCCACCGTTCCGTGAGACGTCACCTCGGTCACCGGTGTGTCCGACATGCGCACCGAGGTCTCGGTGCCGAGGACTTCGCCGATGCGGTCGGCGCAGACCGAGGCGCGCGGCACCAGCACGGCCATCATCGTCGACATCATCACGCCCATCAGGATCTGCATGAGGTACTGCAGGAAGGCCGTCAGCGTCCCGATCTGCAGCGAGCCGTCCTGGACCCGGAACGAACCGAACCAGATCACGGCGACGCTCGAGACGTTGAGCACCAGCATCACGATCGGGAACATCAGCGCGAACAGGCGCCCGGCCTTCAGCGCCGTCTCCGTCACCTCGTCGTTGGCGGTCCGGAAGCGGCGGACCTCCACCTCCTCCCGGACGAAGGCGCGCACCACGCGCATGCCGCTCAGCTGCTCGCGCATCACCCGGTTCACGCGGTCGATGCGCTCCTGCATGCGGCGGAACTGCGGGATCATGCGGGAGATGATGATGCTGACGGCGATGAGCAGGGCCGGCACGCTCACCGCGATCAGCCAGGAGAGGGCGATGTCCTGCCGCATCGCGAGCACGATCCCGCCGACGGCGAGGATCGGGGCGGAGACGAGCAGGGTGCAGGTCATCATCACCAGCATCTGCACCTGCTGCACATCGTTCGTGTTCCTCGTGATCAGGGAGGGCGCCCCGAACGACGAGACCTCACGCTCCGAGAACTCGCCGACGTGGTGGAAGATCGCCTCGCGCAGGTCGCGGCCGACCCGCATCGCGACCTTCGCACCGAAGTACACGGCCGTGATGGAGCACGCGATCTGCAGGAGCGTGACGCCGAGCATCTCTCCGCCGACGGAGAGGATGTAGCCGGTGTCGCCCTTGGCGATGCCGTTGTCGGTGATGTCCGCGTTGAGGGTCGGCAGCCAGAGGGAGAGCAGCGACTGGGCCAGCTGGAAGACGATCACCGCGACCAGCAGCGGCCAGTGCGGCCGGAGGAACCGGCCCAGGAGTCTCAGGAGCATGATGCCTCCGTCGGAATGGATGGGGTGGAGGTACGGATGCGGGGATCCGGGCTGAACGGGGAGCCGACGTGCGGGGAGGAGCCCGCGATGCCGACCAGGGTCATCGTGGCGAGGTCGTCGATGCTGAACTCGATGCCCTCGTTGAGCGCCGGGAAGGCCGACGAGAAACTCAGCAGCCGCAGCAGATGCGCGACACGCTCGGGCGGCCAATTGAGCTCCTCCGCCTCCGGTTCGAGGACCTGAGCGATGATCGCCGCGAACTCGCCGCGCGCCTGCGGGATGGGCGGCCGCTGGTGCCCGACGACCGGCATGATCCGCATGACGCTGTTGAAGCGCTCGCGGA
The DNA here is from genome assembly GCF_056755275.1 of Leifsonia sp. HAY1-4F. Classification (NCBI taxonomy): domain Bacteria; kingdom Bacillati; phylum Actinomycetota; class Actinomycetes; order Micrococcales; family Microbacteriaceae; genus Leifsonia; species Leifsonia sp. HAY1-4F. Next base: position 14,674 of record NZ_JBNDHX010000027.1, on the reverse strand, counting down.
GCAGGTACAGGATGGCGCGGACCTTGTGCTCCAGAGGAAGCGCCGGGTCGATGCTGCGAAGCGCCTCGCGCAGCGGCTCGGGATCGAGGTACTTCTCGATCGCCGCCTGCACCAGCGTCTCCTTGTCGCCGAAGGCGCGGAAGATGGTGCCCTCGGCGATCCCGGCGGCCTCCGCGATCTGGCGGGAGGTGACGCTGCGGCCGTGCTCGAGCAGGAGCGGGATGACCGCATCCACGATCATCGCCTTGCGGTCCTCCGCCTGCATCGGCTGCGCGCGGGTGCGCGGTTCGGCGGTCACGGCATCCTCGGTCACCCGAACACTATAAGCGGAGTGAGTGCTCACTCACAAGCGGTTTTCTCGCGCTTCCTTCTGCCGAGGTGCTCATTGTTGCATGCCCGCCCGGCGCGTCTGGTGCAACAACGAGCACCTCGGCGTCAGGACGGACCGAGAACGGGACGGGACCGAACGGGACGGGACGGGACGAGGACGGGACGAGGACGGGACGAGGACGGGGACGGGGTCAGGACGGGGAGGGGAAGATGGCGGCGATCTCCGCGAGGTCGTCGGAGGTGGGGGTCCAGGCGGAGGCGGCCTCGGCGTTCGCGACGATCTGCTCGGGCTTGGTGGCGCCGGCGATCACGCTGGTGAGGCCGGGCTGGGCCAGCAGCCAGGCGAACGTCGCGGCCAGCATGGTGACGCCGCGCTCGTCGCAGAACGCCTGGTAGCGCTCGATCCGATCCCAGGGAGCACTGTCGAGAAGGTATCGACGCGCGCTCATGATCCGGCTGTCGGCGGGACCGCCCTCGCGGCTGAACTTGCCGGTGAACAGTCCGTTGTAGAGCGGGAAGTACGGCAGGAAGCCGAGACCGTACCGGTTCACGGCCGGGAGCACCTCGCGCTCGGAGTCCCGCGCGAGCAGGCTGTACTCGTTCTGCGCGGAGATGAACTTCGGATGCCCGTGCAGCTGCGCCGTGAACTCGGCCTCGGCGATCTGCCAGCCGGAGAGGTTGGAGTGGCCGATGTAGCGGATCTTGCCCTCGGCGATGAGGTCGTCGAGGGTCTCGAGCGTCTCCTCGATCGGCGTCACGGGATCGGGCTGGTGCAGCTGGTACAGGTCGATCCAGTCGGTGCGCAACCGACGGAGGGAGCCCTCCACGGCGAGGCGGATGTAGCGGCGCGACCCGCGGGCACCCCAGTCCGGTCCGTTGACGCCGGCCATGTCCATCCCGAACTTGGTCGCCAGGACGATCGTGTCGCGCTTGCCTTCGAGGGCCTTGCCCATCAGCGTCTCGGAGAGTCCGCGCTCCTTGCCGTAGATGTCGGCGGTGTCGAACAGCGTGACGCCGGCGTCGATCGCAGCGCCGATGACCGCATCGGTGCCCTCCTGCGTCTCGGTCGCGGTGCCCGCGCGGCCGAAGTTGTTGCAGCCGAGGCCGACGGTGGAGACGACGAGGCCGGAGGGTCCGAGGGTGCGGTAGTCGATGTTCACCATGCCGTCGAGTCTAGGCACGCCGGCCGGCGGTCATCGGGTTGTGAATCCGTCCACAGGGCGGCGCCCTGCGGAGTTATCCCCGATGTCCGATTCCCGCGAGTGGACGTCAGTGGTCCGCCCTAGAGTCGACCCATGAGCAGTTCCTTCGCCTATCTCCTCCGCACCTCGAGCCCCATCGGACGGCTCGAACTGACCAGCGACGGCACGGCCGTCACGTCTCTCTCCATCGAGCGCGAGGGTCACCTGCCGCTCGACGACCATCCCGAGCGGACCACCGCCGTGCTCGATGACGCCGCCGCACAGCTCGGCGAGTACTTCACCGGGACCCGCCGCGTGTTCGACGTCCCCATCCGCCTGCAGGGCACGCCCTTCCGCCAGGCCGTCTGGGAGCGGCTGGCCGAACTCGAGTTCGGCACGTTCGTCTCCTACGGCGAGCTCGGCGCCTCCCTCGGCCACCCCGGCTACGGCCGGGCCATCGGCGGAGCCGTCGGGGCGAACCCGATTCCGATCATCGTCGGCTGCCATCGCGTCCTGTCCTCGAACGGACGGGTCACCGGCTACAGCGGGGGCGACGGCATCCCGACGAAGCTGTGGCTCCTCGAGCACGAGGGGATCCTGCTGGCCGCATGAGCGAGACGACGACACCGGTGCGCGCGGCGCTCGTCGTGGGCGAGGACGGCCTCGCCCGCTGCTCCTGGTCGGCGGCCGACCCGGAGTACCGCCGCTACCACGACGAGGAATGGGGCCGACCGCAACACGATCCGCGGGCGCTCTACGAGAAGCTGTGCCTGGAGGGCTTCCAGGCCGGCCTGTCCTGGATCACCATCCTGCGACGGCGGCCGGCGTTCCGGGAGGTGTTCCTCGGCTTCGAGCCGGAGCGGGTCGCTGCGATGACGGAGGCGGATGTGCAGCGCCTGTTGCAGGACGAACGCATCATCCGCCATCGCGGGAAGATCGAGGCGACGATCTCCAACGCACGGACCGTGCTCGCGCTCGACGTCCCGCTCGAGGAGCTGATCTGGAGCTTCGCGCCGGAGCCGCTGGATCGCCGGCCCCGGGGATGGGGCGACGTCCCTGCGGTCACCCCGGAATCGACGGCGCTGAGCAAGGAACTGCGTCGGCGAGGCTTCCGCTTCGTGGGGCCGACCACGATGTACGCGCTCATGCAGGCGACCGGCATGGTCGACGACCACATGGAGGGGTGCTTCCGGGCGTGAGGTTCCGCGCCCGGGGAAAAGACCGAGAGAGTCGGGCCGACGGCGGGATCTGGCTCCATCACCGGATTCTCGCTGGTGACGCGCTACCGCTCGTGCCCGACCGCAGGCGGGATTGATGCGCTTCACGCTCCGGTAAGGAAACGACGCATTGGGGATGAACGCGCCGGCCACCACACCATCGGCCCGACTTATTGAGGTCGTACGGATCGCAGCGAATGCGTGCCCGACAGCCTCGGATCAGGGATCCTCTCTCTTGGTCCTGAGTTTATCTCACTTTTACTCCGGGCACCACCGCGAGTTCGCCACGCGCCTACCCAATAGGGGGGCTAGACCCGGAGTACCGCCGCTAGGCCCGGAGACCGCCACTAGACCCGGAGTACGGCCATCAGGCTTCCCGGCACGCCGCGTACCTCGGGAACGACGAGGTTCAGGTCGCGAGTCCCGTTCTCGGCAGGACGCAACTCGTAGCCCTCCGAGCCGGCCCAGCGGAGCAGCTCCTCCGTCGTCGCGAACGCCGCACCCGCCTCCAGAAGGGCGCGCGCCAGAAGCCCTTTCGCCTGCTTGTTGAAGTGGTTCAGCGCACGGACGTGGCCGCTCTCGTCCCGGGCGAGCACGCGGATGTAGTGCGCGCCCTCCCGATCGGGAAGCGGCGCGAGCGCGGCATACCCCTCGGACCGCAGATCGAGCACGAGGTCGGCCCGCTCGGCCAGCGCGGCGGCTCCGGCAGCGGCCCAGCGCTTCTTCAGGGATGCTGCGCCGCGCTGCACCGACAGCCGTGAGTCGAACGACAGCCGATAGGCCGGAACGAGGTCGCCCGCGCCGACGAGTCCGAGCATCGCCGACTGCACCACCACGGAGCCGCTGGCGACCGCCCACTCCGCCGCGCTCAGCGATGACGCAACGAGCGCGTCATACAGGATGCCCGTGTACCGCTCCAGCGCCCGCATCGTCGGCGCCTCCGGGATGGCCCGGTTGCGATCGACCTCGTCCGCCTGCTTCGGCCCCAGCTTGAGCGCCCGCATCGCAGCGTCGCGGTCGGCGGCCAGCGCGACCACCGCATCCACGACCTCACGTCGGACGGGGTTCAGCGACGGGAAGCTCAGCCGGTCGAGGTCGAGGGGCGACCCCGCTCCCCCGTCCCTCTTGGTCTCGGAGGGCGGGAGCAGGATGAGCACGCCTAACCCTCCACGAAGCTCACGGCGATGGTGACGTTCTCGCCCAACGGGGCAGACGTGTCGAGGGTGACACGCGGGAGGGTGCCGCAGGCGCCCCACCACTCGTCGTACTCGTCGGTGTTCTGCTCAACGGCGTACGCCGCGACCAGCCCTGTCCGCTTCGCGAGCCGCTCCCTGTGCAGCTCGGGGTCGGCGCACACGGTCTCGACGACACGGAGCTTCACGCCGCACCGCTCCGCCAGGTCGCGCCACTGCAGCCGCGCGGGCTCCACGGCGTTCACCGCGTCCACGACGACGGAATGGCCCGACTGGAGCACCTGCTCGGCCATCGTCTCGGCCACAAGGTAGGCCGCGAGCCCGGTCGGCTGGTCGGAGTCGATGCCCGCTCGCAGGATCGACGCCTCGATCGGATCCACCGAGATCATCGTCGCGCCGAGCCGGCCGGCGAGGATCTCCGCGATGGTGGACTTCCCGGAACCGGGAAGCCCCGCCATCGCGACCAGCATCGGGACGCGGACGTCTCCGAACTGGCGCTCCAGCGGGGCTCCCTGCTGCTCCGGCATGTCAGACCAGCTCGGCCTGACGGGCCACCACGGTGACCGTGTTGTTCTCGACGGAGAGGAAGCCGCCGTCGGCGCTGGCGGTGATCGACTCGCCCCCGTTGAGGATCACGCGCACTTCGCCCTCGGCGAGGATGGCGAGCAGCGGCTCATGCCCGGGCAGGATACCGATCTGCCCCTCGACGGTCCGCGCGACGACCATGCTCGCCTCGCCCGACCACACTTCGTGGTCGGCCGCGACGACGCTGACAGTGAGAACAGCCATGACTAGCCGTTCTCCTTCTGGATCTGCGCCCACTTCTCCTCGACGTCGGAGATCGGTCCGACGTTGAAGAAGGCCTGCTCGGCGACGTGGTCGAACTCGCCCTTGGCGATCGCATCGAACGACTCGATGGTCTCCTTCAGCGGCACGGTCGAGCCCTCGACGCCGGTGAACTTCTTCGCCATGTAGGTGTTCTGCGAGAGGAACTGCTGGATGCGGCGCGCACGCGACACCGTGATCTTGTCCTCCTCCGACAGCTCGTCGACACCGAGGATCGCGATGATCTCCTGCAGCTCCTTGTTCTTCTGGAGGATCTGCTTGACCGTGGTCGCCACCCGGTAGTGGTCCTCGCCCAAGTAGCGGGGGTCGAGGATGCGGGAGGTCGAGGTCAGCGGGTCGACGGCCGGGTACAGGCCCTTCGACGCGATCTCACGGGAGAGCTCGGTCGTCGCGTCCAGGTGCGCGAAGGTGGTCGCGGGCGCGGGGTCGGTGTAGTCGTCGGCCGGCACGTAGATCGCCTGCAGCGAGGTGATCGAGTGACCGCGGGTCGAGGTGATGCGCTCCTGGAGCACACCCATCTCGTCGGCGAGGTTCGGCTGGTAGCCCACCGCGGACGGCATGCGGCCGAGCAGCGTCGAGACCTCGGAGCCGGCCTGCGTGAAGCGGAAGATGTTGTCGATGAAGAGCAGCACATCCTGCTTCTGCACGTCGCGGAAGTACTCCGCCATCGTCAGCGCGGACAGGGCGACGCGCAGACGCGTTCCCGGCGGCTCGTCCATCTGGCCGAAGACGAGCGCGGTCTTGTCGAAGACGCCCGCCTCCTCCATCTCGTGGATGAGGTCGTTGCCCTCACGGGTGCGCTCGCCGACACCGGCGAACACCGACACACCACCGTGGTCCTGCGCGACGCGCTGGATCATCTCCTGGATGAGGACGGTCTTGCCGACGCCCGCACCGCCGAACAGGCCGATCTTGCCGCCCTGGACGTACGGGGTGAGGAGGTCGATGACCTTGATGCCGGTCTCGAAGAGCTGGGTCTTGGACTCGAGCTGGTCGAACGACGGCGGCTGGCGGTGGATCGGCCAGCGCTCGGTGATCTCGATCTTCTCGCCCGGTTCGCCGTTGAGCACGTCACCGGTGACGTTGAAGACCTTGCCCTTGGTGACATCGCCCACGGGGACGCTGATCGGGGCGCCGGTGTCGCGCACCTCGCCGCCGCGGACCAGGCCGTCGGTCGGCTTCAGGGCGATCGCGCGCACCAGGTCGTCGCCCAGGTGCTGGGCCACCTCGAGGGTGATCTCGGTCGAGCGGTCGCCGATCGTGATCGTGGTCTTCAGGGCGTTGTAGATGCCCGGGATCGCGTCGTGCGGGAACTCGATGTCGACGACCGGACCGGTGACACGGGCAATGCGTCCCACACCGGCCGGCTGCGCGGTCGAAGCCTGGGCTTCGGCGGTAGCGGTAGTCATGATTCTTATCTCTCTCGTTGGACGATCATTTGGCCGAGCTGAGCGCGTCAGCGCCGCCGACGATCTCGGAGATCTGCTGAGTGATCTCCGCCTGCCGGGCGTTGTTGGCGAGTCGCGTGTAGTCGGTGATGAGCTTGTCGGCGTTGTCGCTGGCGGCCTTCATGGCCTTCTGCGTCGCCGCGTGCTTGGAGGCGGCGGACTGGAGCATCGCGTTGAAGATGCGGCTCTCGATGTAGACCGGGAGCAGCGAGTCGAGGACGGTGGCCACGTCGGGCTCGAACTCGTAGAGCGGCAGGACCTGCGTGCGGTCCGGCTCCTCCAGGCCCTCCACGACCTCCAGCGGGAGGAGGCGGACGACCTGCGGTTCCTGCGTCAGCATGCTGATGAAGCGGTTGTAGATGACGTGGATCTCGTCCACACCGCCGTCGGACGCATCGCGCAGGAAGGACTCCAGGATCGCGTCGGCGACCTCCTTCGCCTGCTCGAACTCCGGGCTGTCCGTGTTGCCGGTCCAGACCCGCTCGAACGCCCGCCGCCGGAAGCTGAAGTAGCCCTGCGCCTTGCGGCCGACGAGGAAGTACACGACCTCCTTGCCCTGGCTGCGCAGCAGCTCGGCGAGCTTCTCGGACTCCTTGAGCACGTTCGAGTTGAACGCCCCGGCCAGACCGCGGTCCGACGAGAAGATGACGATCGCTGCGCGCTCGATCTTCTCCGGCTCCGTGGTCAGGACGTGGTCGACGTTCGAGTACGTCGCCACCGCCGACACCGCGCGCGTGATGGCGCGGGCGTACGGCGAGCTGGCGGCGACCCGCGCCTGCGCCTTCTGGATGCGGGAGGCGGAGATCAGCTCCATCGCACGGGTGATCTTCTTGGTCGTCTGGGCAGACTTGATCTTCTGCCGGTAGACCCGAAGCTGTGCTCCCATGTCTCTCCTCTTACCTGATTCTTTCTGGGCCTAAGTCGCTCGTCGGGACGGCGCTCAGCGCCGGGCCTTGACGATGCGCTCCTGGTCGACGTCCTTCTCGTCGATGGCCTCGAACTCTTCGCGCCCGACCGAGGCGAGCGGCTTGCCCTCGCCGGTCTGGAACTCGAGCTTGAACGCATCCACGGCCGCATCGAGCTGCGCCACCGTGTCGTCGCTCAGGACGTTGGTCTCGCGCAGCGTGTCCAGGATGTCGGTGTTGCGTCGCAGGTGGTCCAGCAGCTCCGCCTCGAAGCGCAGGACGTCCTCGACGGCGACCTCGTCCAGCTTGCCGTTGGTGCCGGACCAGATCGAGACGACCTGCTCCTCCACCGGGAACGGCGAGTACTGCGGCTGCTTGAGCAGCTCGGTCAGGCGGGCGCCGCGCGCCAGCTGACGACGGCTGGCCGCATCGAGGTCGGACGCGAACATCGCGAACGCTTCGAGCGAGCGGTACTGGGCGAGCTCGAGCTTGAGCGTGCCGGAGACCTTCTTGATGGACTTCACCTGGGCGTCGCCGCCGACGCGGGAGACCGAGATGCCCACGTCGACCGCGGGACGCTGGTTGGCGTTGAACAGGTCGGACTGCAGGAAGATCTGGCCGTCGGTGATCGAGATCACGTTGGTCGGGATGTACGCCGAGACGTCGTTCGCCTTCGTCTCGATGATCGGCAGGCCGGTCATCGAGCCCGCGCCGAGCTCGTCGGAGAGCTTCGCGCAACGCTCCAGCAGGCGGGAGTGCAGGTAGAAGACGTCGCCCGGGTAAGCCTCGCGTCCCGGCGGACGGCGCAGGAGGAGGGAGACGGCACGGTAGGCCTCGGCCTGCTTGGACAGGTCGTCGAACACGATGAGGACGTGCTTGCCGCCGTACATCCAGTGCTGGCCGATCGCGGAACCCGTGTACGGCGCGAGGTACTTGAAGCCGGCGGGGTCGGAGGCAGGAGCCGCGACGATCGTCGTGTACTCCATCGCGCCCGCATCCTCGAGCGCGCCCTTCACCGAGGCGATGGTCGAGCCCTTCTGGCCGATCGCGACGTAGATGCAGCGGACCTGCTTGTTCTCGTCGCCCGACTCCCAGTTGGCCTTCTGGTTGATGATCGTGTCGATCGCGATGGCCGTCTTGCCGGTCTGGCGGTCGCCGATGATCAGCTGGCGCTGACCGCGGCCGACCGGGATCATCGCGTCGATGGCCTTGATGCCGGTCTGCAGCGGCTCGTGCACGGACTTGCGCTGCATGACGCCGGGCGCCTGCAGCTCGAGCTCGCGGCGTCCCTCGCTGGCGATCTCGCCGAGACCGTCGATCGGGTTGCCGAGCGGGTCGACCACGCGACCGAGGTAGCCGTCGCCGACCGGGACGGAGAGGACCTCGCCGGTGCGGGTCACCTCCATGCCCTCCACGACCTGGTCGAACTCGCCGAGCACGACGACGCCGACCTCGTTCTCGTCCAGGTTCTGGGCGAGGCCCAGGGTGCCGTCGGAGAAGCGGATGAGCTCGTTGGCCATCACGCTGGGGAGGCCCTCGACGTGCGCGATGCCGTCGGAGGCGTCCAGCACGTGGCCGATCTCGGTCGCCCCGGCCGAGGCGGGCTCGTACGTGGTGACGAAGTCCTTGAGGGCGTCGCGGATGTCGTCAGCGCTGATGGAGGATGTCGGGCTGCTCTTGGTGTCTGCCATGGTGATTCCTATCTTGAGGCGGTCAGCCCGCCAGCTGAAGCCGGAGTTCGGCGAGACGCGACGCGACGCTTCCATCGATGACGTCGTCACCGATCTGCACGCGCAATCCGCCGATGATCGAGGGGTCGACGACCTGATTGACCTTGAGGTCGCCGTAAGTGGCGCTGAGCACCGAGCGCAGACGCTCGGCCTGCGCCTGGGGAAGCGGTGCCGCCGCGTAGACCGTCGCGATGGTCTGACCGTCCTGAGCTGCGACAGTGCGCGCGGCAGCGCGGAGCGACTCGCGGATGCTGCGACCGCGGGGCTGCTCGACGAGCTGGCGCGCGATGGCGACCGTCTGCTTCGAGGCCCGCGACCCGAGCAGGCGCTCGACGAGGGCCACCTTGGATGAGGTCGGAGCCAGTTTGCTGCGCAGCGCGAGCTCGAGGCCCGCGTCGGAGGTCACGGCGCCTCCGAAGGCGAACAGCTCGGCCACGATGTCGACATCGCCCGGGGCGGAGGAGGCGATCGCACGGATCCCGAGCTCCTCGATCCCGGCGAGCAGGTCGTCGTGGGTCGACCAGCGCTGAGCGGTGACCACGGTGAGCAGCTCGACGGCCGGCGCGGACAGCGAGGCGAAGACCCGCTTCACGAGCACCGCCTTGCCCTCTGCCGAAACCGTCGGGTCGCCGAGGACCGCACGGAGCTGGGCCGAGTCGGCGACGACCCGGCCTGCAGCGAACAGGTCTTCAGCCGTCGCCAGATCGGCCGTGGACCCGAGGCCGGCGAGAGCCGAGACGGATCGGGCCAGTGCTTCTCTGGTGGCGCTTCCCATCAGTTGCCCGACCCGGCCTTCTGAGCCGTCTCGTCGGCTTCGAGGTCCGCCAGGAAGCGGTCCACGATCGCCTGCGCGCGCTTGTCCTCGTCGAGGGCCTCGCGCACGACGGTCGACGCGAGGTCGATCGCCAGCGAGCCGACCTCGCCACGGAGCTGGACGAGCGCCGTCTGGCGCTCGGCCTCGAGCTGGGCCTGAGCCTGAGCCGTCACGCGAGCAGCCTCGGACACCGCGGTGTCGCGGGCTTCCGCGACGATCTTCTGACCGTCGGTCCGCGCGTTCTCGCGGATCTTCGCAGCCTCGGCACGTGCCTCGGCGAGCTGGGCGGTGTACTGCTCCAGGAGCGCCTCCGCCTTGTGCTGCGCCTCGTCGGCCTTCGCGATGTTGCCTTCGATCGCCTCGGCGCGCTCATCCAGCAACTTCCTCATTCGCGGAAGCGCGAGCTTCCAGAAGAAGATCAGGATGATGAAGAAGCAGATCAGAGAGCCGACGATGTCGTACCACTCGGGGAAAAGCGGATTCGGAGCGGCCGCGGCTGCGGCGGTCACCACACCGTTGAGCATCGTTCCTCCTTATGAAGAGAGATAAAGAGGGACTACTGGCCGGCGGTGAAGATGAAGTACGTTGCGATACCGATCAGCGCGAGCGCCTCGGTGAACGCGATACCGATGTACATCAGCACCTGGAGACGACCGGCGAGCTCAGGCTGACGCGCGACACCCTCGATGGTCTTCCCGACCACGATGCCGACGCCGATGGCGGGGCCGATGGCCGCGAGGCCGTATCCGACGGTGGCGATGTTGCCGGAGATAGCAGCGATGTCCACTTATGTGTTTCCTTCCGTGATGTCAGCCGCGCGGATGCGCGACCCGATTAGTGTTCCTCGGCGACTGCGAGCTGGATGTAGACAGCCGCGAGCAGTGCGAAGACGTAAGCCTGGAGAACCGCGACCAGGATCTCGAACAAGGTGAAGGCGAAGCCGAACGCCATGGTGCCGAAGCCGAGCAGGCCCCAGCCGCCGCCGACGGTGAAGACGAAGAACGCGGTGCCGCTGAAGAACAGGACGAGGAGCAGGTGCCCGACGATCATGTTCATGAGCAGTCGCAGTGTGAGCGTGATCGGACGCAGGATGAACGTCGAGAAGAACTCGATCGGGGTCACGATGATGTAGAACGGCCACGGCACGCCGGGCGGGAAGAGGGCGTTCCTGAAGAACGACTTCGGGTTCTTCTTCACACCGGCGTAGATGAAGGCGATGTAGGACACGACGGCGAGCACGAGCGGGACGCCGATGACCGAGGTGCCCGCGATGTTCATGAACGGGATGACACCCGTCAGGTTCATGAACAGGACCATGAAGAAGATGGTCGTGAGCAGCGGCAGGAAGCGCCGCCCGTCCTTCTTGCCGAGGAGGTCCTCCGCGATGTTGACGCGGACGAGGTCGAGACCCATCTCGACCAGCGACTGGAAGCGGCCGGGGACCAGCTTCATGTTGCGGGTGCCGAGCCAGAAGATCAGGACCAGGGCGGCCACCGCGATGAACCGGATGATCATGATCCGGTTGACCTCGAAGGCCCCGATGGAGAAGAGGGTGGGCGGGAAGAACTCATCGATCGAGGGCCCGTGGAAGCTTCCTCCATCGGAGCTTGCGGCCTGGACCAGCAGGTTCACAGCGTTAGCTAACAGCGCTATCTCCTGTTTCGGGGCGTCGAGCCATGGGCTCTCGCGACGACGAACGGTGGACGCCCAGTGGTGACGCGCCGGTGATGTTCATGGCGCAATTGGGCGGGGGATCACGAGTAACTCTACAAGAGTTTTCAGTGGGTAACGAATCGGATACAGCTCAGCGCTTCTGCCCGGGCAAGCGGGTGTCGCTGACGTACGGGACCCGTGAGCGGAAGGCCACGATCATGTCGACGACGAGGGATCCGATCACCCCGGCGATGAGGCTCAGGAACAGCACGACCGGGCTGATCCAGGGCTGATCCCGCAAGAGGATGGCGAGCACCAGGAAGAGCACGAACTTCACGATCCAGCTGCCCAGCACGATGCCGAAGAAGAGGCCCACGAAGAGGTCGGAGCCGATGAAGCGGTTGGCGATCAGGATGCTCAACGCCGTTATCGAGAGGAACACGGCGGCCATCGCCGTGCCGATCAGGGCGCTGCTCACGCCGACCCAGCCGGCGAAGATGCCGCCGAGCAGCATCCCGGCGATGGCGATGATGCCGGCGAGGATGAGGCCGTACTTGAGGACATCCCGCAGGACCGGGGTGGAGCTCGGCTGAGCCGGCGGCTGGGCGGGGCTGGCGCCGTCTGGGTGCTCGGTCATCGGGGCTCCTCGGTCAGGGCGGGGTGGTCGGTCGGCGCGGTTCGCCGCGGGACGTGCTCGCTGGCCTGATCGAGCTGGTCGAAGCGTGCCGTCTCGGCTGCCTCGCGGCTGCCGGCCGGGGTCAGCTCGGCGACGGCCTCGTTCGCCTTGCGGCGGCTGAGCGGTGCGAGCGTGAAGGCGGTGCAGACGACCAGGCCGATGGCGACGAACACGATCGCCATCCAGTACGGGTCGAAGAAGAACAGCAGGCAGCCGATGGAGAGCACGGCCGTCCACGCGTAGAAGATCAGCACGGCGTGCAGGTGGCTGTGCCCCATGTCGAGCAGCCGGTGGTGCAAGTGCTTGCGGTCGGCGCTGAACGGCGACTTCCCGGCGCGCAGTCGCCGGATGACGGCGAGGCCGAAGTCGAGCAGCGGGATGATCAGCACTGCGAACGGCAGGATGATCGGGATGAAGGCGGGGACCAGCGACGACTTGCCCAGGGTCTGCAGCGCTTCGGGATTGATCGTCCCGGTGACCGAGATGGCGGACGTCGCCATGAGCAGGCCGATGAGGAGAGCGCCCGCATCCCCCATGAACATCCTCGCTGGGTGCCAGTTCAGCGGCAGGAAGCCGGCACAGGCGCCCACCAGGATCGCGGCGATCACGCCGGCGAGACTGAAGTAGTTCTGCGGGCTGATCTCGCGCTGCAGGAGGTAGGTGTAGACGAGGAACGTGCCGTTGGCGATGAGAGCGACACCGGCGACCAGTCCGTCCAGGCCGTCGATGAAGTTGATCGCGTTCATCACCAGGACGATCGCGAACAGGGTGATGACGATCGACATCACGGGAGAGCCGACCGTCAGCCCGCCGATCGGCAGGGAGTAGATCTGCACCCCCAGCCAGGCCACGAGACCGGCCGCCACGAACTGCCCGGCGAGTTTCGTCATCCAGTCCAGGTCCCAGATGTCGTCGGCCACACCGATGACGACGATGAGAAGGGCCGCCCCCAGGATGGCGAGGATCGGTCCCTGATCGGAGAAGATCAGCGACAGCACGCCGAACTGACTGGAGAGCAGCCAGGACACCCCGAAGGCGACCAGGATGCCGAGGAACATGGCCACGCCGCCGAGACGCGGTGTCGGGCGGGTGTGCACATCCCGGGCGCGGATCTTCGGGTACAGCCGGTAGCGCATGGCCAGCTTGTAGACGACGAACGACATCCCGAAGGTGATCACCGCCGAGATCAGGGCGAGGGCGAGGAGAAGGGTCACGGCTGGGCGTCCGCGGCGGCGGCCGGCTCCTCGAGCGCGGCGCCGACGACCTCGCGGAGCTGCTCGATCGATACGACGCCGTGACGGAGGATGCGCAGACCTCCGGCGCCGGACGCCAGCGCGGTCGCATCCACGATGGTCGACGAGGAGTCCTTGCCCTCGACGCGCTCGTACGCCGAACCGGCCTCTCCGCCGTCGAGGTAGACCGCGACGGAGTCGCCGAGCATCGCCTCCGCCTCCGCGGCGGTGCGTGCGGCCGGTCGACCCGTGAGATTGGCGGAGGACACGGCGAGAGGGCCGGTCTCCGACAGGAGTTCGAGCGCGATGGTGTCCTTGGGCATGCGCAGGGCGACGGTGCCCTGGGTCTCCCCCAGGTCCCAGACCAGCGACGGGGAGGCCGGGAGCACGATGGTCAGCCCGCCCGGCCAGAAGGCGCGGACCAGCGCATCCACTTCGTCCGGCACCCGCTCGGCGAGTGCCGCGAGTGTCGGGATGCCGGGCACCAGGACGGGAGGCGGCGACTGGCGGCCGCGTCCCTTGGCATCGAGGAGGCGCTGCACGGCGGCGGGGCTGAACGCGTCGGCCGCGACCCCGTACACCGTGTCGGTGGGGATGACGACGAGTTCGCCGCGTCCGATCGCTGCACGGGCGAGACGCATGCCGGAGAGCAGCTCGGAGTCGACCGAGCAGTCGTAGATGGGAGCCATGACGGCTCCCATGATAGCCGGGGCGCCGACGCCCCGACTGGGAGGACGATACTTGAGGGCGATGGATGTCTACTTCTTCGACTGCGATAAGACCCTCTACGACTACGACTTCCACAAGCGGCTTCCCAAGCTCGCGGAGCTCGGGGGTGTCAGCCAATACCGGCTCGCGTCGGCCTGGTGGGCGGGCGGCCACGAGCGCGCGGCGGAGATCGGCGAGTACGCCACCAGCGAGGAGTACCTGGACGCGTTCGCCGAGGTCACCGGCGCGCGACTGTCGCTCGCCCAGTGGCAGGAGGCTCGGAAGGCCGCGATGACGCCCATCCCCGGCGCCATCGCCGCGCTCCACGAGGCGACGGGGCTCGGTACGGTGTCGCTGCTGTCGAACAACCCCATCCCGTTCAAGGACTCGCTCCCCGTGCTGACGCCGGAGATCGTCGATGTGCTGCGCGACAACGACCTCGTGTCGGCCGTGCTCGGCGCGCGGAAGCCGGAGCGCCGCATCTACACCCGGGCGCTCGGGCTGTTCGGCGTGGATGCGGCGGACGCCATCCTGTTCGACGACTCGCTCGCCAATGTGGAGGGCGCGCGTGCCGCCGGGATGCATGCCCACCACTTCGTCAAGCGCCCCGACGGCGGCTTCGACACCGACGGCATGCTCGACGCCCTCCACGCCTTCGCCGCCCGCTGACCCCTCTCCCTGCCCCCCGCCCCACCGTCGAGTCCACAAAGACTGCACGCCCCTGTCTCTTATACACATCTC
>NZ_JBNDHX010000026.1:0-37153 GCF_056755275.1 Leifsonia sp. HAY1-4F | reverse complement strand
CGGAGATGTGCCAGACGGTGCTGTGGCCGAGGTCCAGCAGGTGCCGTGTCGCCTGGCGCGCGCCTTCGGCCTGGTCCGTGTCGACCTGCGGGTAGTCGGGCCGCTCGGTGGAGTCGATGACGACCACGGAGAGTCCGGGCGGCAGTTCCACGTCGGCCCGGTCGACGATGTGCGCCTCGATGACGACGATGATGCCGTCGACGGCCTGCTCCAGGAGGCGGCTGAGGGCGACGCTCACATCCTGCTGGGTGGGGCGCTCGACGGGGATGACCGTGATCGAGTAGCCGGCGGTCGCGGCTGAGACGGCGATCGCATCCAGGGTGCGCATGTTCCCGTAGGAGGAGAGGGTGAACATGACGACGCCGATGTTGCGGAACTGCCCGGAGCGCAGTGCGCGCGCCGCACGGTTGGGCCGGTAGCCGAGCAGCTGCATCGAGGTCAGGACGCGCTGCCGGGTGGAGTCCTCCACATTGGTGAGTCCGTTGGCGACACGCGACACCGTCTGCGTCGAGACGCCGGCGTGCTGGGCCACGTCGCCCAGCGACGGCCCGCGCTTGCGCCCTGCCGAACGGGCGGGCGGTATTTCGGCGATCGACTCTGCCATGGTCCCCACTATTCCCCTTACAACACGACCTTGCGTCATGTTGACGTCAACATGCTAGAGTAGCGCACGCGATGTTGACGTAAACATCGACCCGACACACATCAGGAAAGAGCATGACAACGACGTCCATCTCCCGGCCGACGCGCCGGGCCCGCCGCGACTGGCGCGGCTGGGCCTTCGTCGCCCCCTTCATGATCGTCTTCGCGGCGATGATCATCGCACCCGTCGTCTATGCGCTCTACCTGAGCGTGTTCCGGCAGCAGCTCATCGGCGGCAACGAGTTCGTCGGCCTTGGGAACTACGTCGCCCTGCTCCAGGATGCGAAGTTCTGGGAATCGCTCGGACGCGTCTCCCTGTTCCTCGTGGTCCAGGTGCCGATCATGCTCGTCCTCTCGCTGGTCGCCGCGCTCGCCCTCGACAGCGCCCGGCTGCACGGAGCCGGCTTCTTCCGCATCGCACTCTTCCTCCCCTACGCCGTGCCCGGAGTGGTCGCCGCCCTGATCTGGGGCTTCATCTACGGCGACCAGTTCGGCCTGACGGCGAGCGTCAACCACCTGCTCGGCACCGCGCTCGCTCCGCTCACCGGGCCGTGGGTCCTCGCCTCCATCGGCAACATCGTCACGTGGGAGTTCATGGGCTACAACATGCTCATCTTCTACGCAGCGCTGCGCGTCATCCCCGGCGAGCTGTACGAAGCGGCCGAGATCGACGGGGCCGGCGCGTTCCGCACCGTGTTCAGCATCAAGCTCCCGGCCATCCGCGGCGCCCTGGTGATCGCCACGATCTTCTCGATCATCGGCAGCTTCCAGCTGTTCAACGAGCCGAACCTCCTCATGCAGTTGGCGCCCAACGCGATCAAGACCTACTTCACCCCGAACATGTACGCCTACAACCTCTCGTTCGCCGGACAGCAGTTCAACTACGCCGCGACGGTCGCGATCGTCATGGGCGTGCTCACCGCCGTCATCGCGTACGTCGTGCAACTTCGCGGCTCGAGGAAGGAGCTCCGCTGATGGCCGCCCTGACCGACACCACGAGCCGCCAGGCCGACAAGACTCCCGCACGCAAGGCCCCCTCCCGGGCGGCTACCCGGAATAGGAACGCCGCCGCCGGTGGGCGCCGGATCCGGAAGTCGCCGGTCCTGACGATCGTGATGATCGTCTTCGTCCTCTACTCGCTCGTCCCGCTGATCTGGCTGATCGTGAACGCCACCAAGAACCAGTCCGACCTCTACTCCACCTTCGGGCTGTGGTTCGGCAAGGACTTCAACTTCTTCCAGAACATCGCCGACACCTTCAGCTATCACAACGGCATCTTCTTCCAGTGGCTCGGCAACACCCTCCTCTACGTGGTCGTCGGCGCGGGTGGGGCGACTCTGCTCGCCACCGTGGCGGGATACGGGATGGCGAAGTACAACTTCCCCGGCAAGCGCGCGGTGTTCGCGGTGGTGCTCGGAGCGATCGCCGTACCAGGAACCGCCCTTGCGGTGCCGACCTTCCTCCTCTTCAGCCAGGCCGGACTGACCAACACCCCCTGGGCCGTCATCCTGCCCTCGCTCATCAGCCCGTTCGGGTTCTACCTGATCTGGACCTACACAACCGAGGCGGTGCCGACGGAGCTCCTCGAGGCGGCACGGATGGACGGATCCGGCGAGTTCCGGACCTTCTTCACGATCTCGCTGCGCCTGCTCGCTCCCGGCATCGTCACGGTCGCGCTGTTCGCGATCGTCGCGACCTGGAACAACTACTTCCTGCCGCTCATCATGCTGAGCGATCCGACCTGGTACCCCCTCACCGTCGGCCTCAGCCAATGGAGCGCGCAGGCAGCCGGGGTCGGCGCACAGCCGATCTTCAACCTCGTGATCACCGGATCGCTCATCACGATCATCCCGATCGTGGCCGCGTTCCTGGTGCTCCAGCGCTACTGGCAGTCGGGTCTGGCCGCCGGAAGCGTCAAGCAGTAACCCGCAATCGCACTCCACAAAGAAGTGAAAGGAAGCTCATGAAGCGCATTCTCGCGTCCCGGCCCCTCCGCCGGATCGTCACGGCCGCGGTGGTCAGCGCCGTCGTCGGCGTCTCGCTCGCCGCCTGCTCGGGCGCAACCTCGTCGGGCGGCGGAGGTGCCTCCGACGTCGATGCGGCCCTCAAGCAGGGCGGGACCATCACGTACTGGTCGTGGACCCCGTCGGCGCAGGCCCAGGTCGCCGCCTTCGAGAAGCAGTACCCGAAAGTGCACGTCAAGCTGGCGAACGTCGGCACCAACACCACCGAGTACACGAAGCTGCAGAACGCGGTCAAGGCAGGAACCGGGGCTCCGGACGTCGCCCAGGTGGAGTACTACGCCATCCCGCAGTTCGCCCTCTCCGACTCGCTCGTCGACCTGACGAAGTACGGCTTCGACAAGCTGAAGAGCGACTACACGCCCGGCCCGTGGGGCTCGGTCAACGTCGGCGGCAAGCTGGTGGGCCTGCCCCAGGACTCCGGCCCCATGGCGATGTTCTACAACAAGACGCTCTTCGACAAGTACGGCCTCACCGTCCCGACGACCTGGGACGAGTACGTCACGGATGCGCAGAAGCTGCACGCCGCGGACCCGAGCGCCTACATCACGAGCGACTCGGGTGACCCTGGGTTCACGACGTCCATGATCTGGCAGGCGGGCGGTCGGCCCTTCTCCACGGACGGCACCAAGGTGTCGATCAACCTCCAGGACGACGGCACCAAGAAGTGGACGGCGACCTGGGACAAGCTGGTCGAGGGCAAGCTGCTCTCCTCAGTCGCACCCTGGAGCGACGACTGGTTCAAGGCGCTCGGCAACGGCTCCATCGCGACCCTGGTCACCGGCGCCTGGATGCCCGGCGTACTCGAGTCGTCGGTGAAGGACGGCGCCGGACAGTGGCGCGTCGCGCCCATCCCGACCTACGACGGGACGCCCACCAACGCCGAGAACGGCGGCGGCGCGCAGGTCGTGATGAAGCAGAGCAAGAACCAGGCGCTGGCAGCCGGATTCCTCAAGTGGCTGAACAACGACCCGGCCAGCATCAAGGTCTTCCTCGCGTCGGGCGGATTCCCGTCCACCACGAAGGACCTGAACTCGTCCGACTTCCTGGCCACCGCCCCGTCGTACTTCGGCGGCCAGAAGATCAACGAGGTGCTCGTGGATGGCGCCAAGAACGTCTCCACGGGGTGGCACTATCTGCCGTTCCAGGTCTACGCGAACAGCATCCACGCAGACACGGTCGGGCAGTCGTACAGCTCCAACAGCAGCCTCAACCCGGGCCTCCAAGCCTGGCAGAAGGCGCTCGTGACCTACGGAAACCAGCAGGGCTTCACGGTCACCGGCAAGTAGCAATCGGCACGTGGCCGGCCGCGCGTATCGTGGCCGGCCACGGCTTTCCCACCCTTCAGGAGAACCATGAACACCTTCGAGATCGCGGGAGACGACTTCCTCCTCGATGGAGAACCCCACCGCATCCTCTCGGGTGCCCTCCACTACTTCCGGGTGCATCCGGATGACTGGGCGGACCGCATCCACAAGGCGCGCCTGATGGGGCTCAACACGATCGAGACGTACGTGCCGTGGAACGCGCACGAAGCGCAGGAGGGCGAGTGGCGTGCCGACGGCCCGCTCGACCTGGACCGCTTCCTGCACGCGATCGCCGACGAGGGGATGCACGCGATCGTCCGCCCCGGACCCTACATCTGCGCCGAGTGGGACAACGGCGGACTGCCCGCGTGGCTGTTCACGGATCCTGAGGTCGGCATCCGCCGCTCCGAGGCGAAGTTCGTGGCGGCCCTGAAGCGCTACCTGCAGAATGTGCTCGACATCGTCCGGCCGCTGCAGATCACCGAGGGCGGCCCCGTGGTGCTCGTCCAGGTGGAGAACGAGTACGGAGCGTACGGCGACGACACGGAGTACCTGCAGCAGCTGGCGGACGCGATCCGCGACGCAGGCATCACGGTTCCCCTGATGACCGTGGACCAGCCGGAGGACGAGATGCTCGAGAACGGCTCGCTGCCCGGCGTGCTGAAGACCGCCTCCTTCGGCTCCCGCTCGCGCGAGCGTCTGGCGACCCTGCGGCGTCACCAGCCGACCGGTCCTCTCATGTGCTCCGAGTTCTGGGACGGCTGGTTCGACAGCTGGGGCGGCCACCATCACACGACGCCGGTTGCGGAATCCGCCGGCGAATTGGATGAGCTGCTCGCGCTGGGCGCATCCGTCAACGTCTACATGTTCCACGGCGGCACCAACTTCGGCTTCACGAACGGCGCCAACGACAAGGGCGTCTACCAGCCGATCGTCACCAGCTACGACTACGACGCACCACTGGACGAGGCGGGCGAACCGACAGAGAAGTACTGGGCGTTCCGCGACGTCATCGCGAAGCACGCACCGGTCCCCGAGCTCGAGCCCGTCGTCGCGGCAGCGGCCCCGTCGTTCACTGCGCCGTTCGACGTCGCGGTCCCGCTATGGGCGATGGCCGACCGGCTCGGCGACTGGGTGCACACGGACACGCTGCCCACGTTCGACCAGCTGGGCCACTACACGGGCTTCGGCCTCTACCGGACCGAGATCGACACGACGGAGCCGGCCGTGCTCGAGTTCGGCGAGGTCCGGGACCGCGCCTACGTATCGGTCGGCACCAGCCGCCTCGGCGTGCTCGCCCGCGACCACCACGACTCCGCGATCGCGCTCTCCCCCAGCCGCGGCACCCTGACCGTGCTGGTCGAGGACCAGGGCCGCGTCGACTACGGCACCCGGATCGGCGAGCCGAAGGGGCTGGTCGGACCTGTGCAGCTCAACGGTGAGGAGCTGCGGCGCTGGAGCGTGCTCCCGCTGCAGCTGTCATCCATCGAGCCGGTGCGCGCCGCCCTCGACGCGGCGGCGGGGGATGCTGCACCCGAGCGACTCGCTGGGCCGGTCTTCGCCCGCGCCGTGTTCGACCTGGAGGAGCCGGGAGCGCTGTTCCTCGACACGACCGGCTGGGGCAAGGGCGTCGCCTGGATCAACGGCTTCAACCTGGGCCGGTACTGGACGCGGGGACCGCAGCAGACGCTGTACGTCCCGCGAGGTGTGGTCCGTGCCGGACGGAACGAGCTCATCGTGCTGGAGCTGGAGTCGGCTGCGGAGCCCATCGCCGCTTTCGTCCCCGAACTCCGGCTCGGGCACACCGAGGTCTAGGCGACATTCGTGACGAATGTGCACTTGGACGCGGTCTGAGGGCACATTCGTCGAGAATGTCCAGTTGGACCGCGGCGGAGGCCGCCTCAGACGAGATACGTGGCGGCGCGCGCCTTCTCGATCGCGAGCGCACTGATTCCGGTGATCGCCGCGTCGAAGCCGAGACTGCTCGCGACCAGGCGCGGCGGGGAGGGGATGCGGCCGATGAGACGACGGCTGAGCTGGTCGACCGAGAGGGCGCTGTACTGGCCGAAGGCTCCGGCGAGGACGATGACGCTGGGGGCGATCACGACCGAGATCGCCGCGCAGACGAGCCCGATGAGGTCGAAGAATTCGTCGCGGGCCTGGCCGGCGAGCTCGTCGCCCGCCTCGACCGCGGCCATCATCCGCCGGAAGGCCGGGCCGATGCGCCGGTCGACGTGCGGGCCGTCGCGGTCCACCCACGCGGCGAGTTCGGCGGCGATCGCGTTCTCGGTGTCGCCGTGGTCCGTGAAGTAGCGCGAGAAGGAGGTCGTGGAGGTCAGCAGGTACCCGACCTCGCCCGCTGCCGAGCGGAAACCGCGGTGGATGCGGCCCTCGCTGGCGATCCCGGCGCCGATCCCGGTGCCGAGCACGAGGGCGATGGCGCTCTCCTCGCCTCGCGCCGCCCCGTGAAGGTATTCGCCGTACACGGTCGCGTTCGCGTCGTTCTCAGCGAGGACGGGAAGTCCGGTTCGCTCCTGCAGGATGTCGGCGACCGGCACATCCCGCCACTCCAGCTCGCTCGCCTTCGTCACGTGACCGTCGTCGGTGATGCCGGGCACAGCGATCCCGATACCGGTCACCGGGGTTCGGACTCCGGGCACGCCGGAGACCAGAGTGTCGACGAGTTCGAGCAGGCCGTCGAGACGGGCGGCTCCCGGATCGGAGCCCTCGAAGCGGAAGGGGAGGTACTGCTCGTGCAGGACAGCGCCGGCGAGGTCGACGATCCGGCCGCGGGCGTTCGCCTCGGTGAGGTCCACGGCGAGAATGGCACGGCGGCTCGACACGTAGCGCAACAGGCCGGACGGCCGGCCGGGCGAAGACCGGTCGAGGCCCGCGATCTCGAGCTCGCCCTCGTCGATGAGCGCTTGGGTGAGACGTTCGACGGTGGCGGAGCCGAGGCCCGTGCGCTCGCGGATCTCGCGCCGCGAGATGGGCCCGGCTGCGAGCAGCAGGTCGAGGATCGCGGTGCGGTTGATCTCCGTCACGTCGCGCGTGGTTGCGGTTCTCGGGCCGTCCGATGCCCCCATGGCGTCCCCTTTAACATCGCGGTGAGTAAATCTTCCAGCGGCCCCGTGCGCCATCACGTCAGGGGCTGTCCGCTTCTCACCCTACCGGGTGCCTGCATTCTGTTGCCATATATCCATCGTAGTGATAGAAAAGTCTGCAACGGTTCGCGGAGCACGCTGACCGTCGGCCACTTCTCGAACGATTTGGACTCAACGATGAATCTCACTTCCCGCTTCAGAAGCATTTCCCGGCGTCGACGACTGCTCGCTGCGACGAGCATCATCGCAGCAGGCGCTCTCGCCCTCACCGGCTGTTCCGCCGGCGGCGGCTCCACCGGCGACGTCAAGAAGCTGACTCTCTGGCTCTCCTCCAGCGCCGCCCAGCAGAAGGGCTTCGACCAGCTCTCCGCCGACTACAAGAAGAAGACCGGCATCTCGGTCGACGTCGTCAACATCCCGTACTCCGGATACGCGGCGAAGCTCCACAATGCCGCCCAGGCCAACGCGCTCCCCGACATCGCGGACGTCCCGGCCCTCGATCCGATCTGGAAGAACAAGCTGATCGATCTCCGGTCGATCAGCGGCAAGTCCTCGAACAACATCAACCAGAGCTACGTTGCGAAGGGCACCGGCGGGACGACCCTCGCGATCCCCTCCGATGTCACGTCCACCGGCCTCTTCATCAACAAGTCGCTGTGGGAGAAGGCGGGCGTCAGCTTCCCGTCGTCCCCGGACAGCACATGGACCTGGACGGAGTTCATCGCGGCGGCGGACAAGGTCCGCGAGTCGACCGGCGCGAAGTACTCGCTCGTGTACGACGCCTCCCCGTCCCGCCTGCGCGCCATGATCTACGAGATGGGCGGAAAGTACATGCAGCAGGGCTCCGACGGGAAGTTCTCCGCCGACAGCGCCACCGAGAAGGCCGTCGACTACTTCGTCGGCTTGAACGACGACAAGACGATGCCCAAGTCCGTATGGACCAGCGGCGCCGACCCGTCGGCCCTGTTCCAGAGCGGCCAGGTCGCCGCCTACTGGTCCGGGGTATGGCAGGTCTCGGCGTTCGCCACCAGCATCACGTCCTTCGACTGGGCCAGCGTCCCCACTCCCGCACAGCCGGTGCAGGCCGCCGACGTGAATGCGGGCGGCCTCATGGTCGGCTTCGACAACAGCGACGCCGAGGGCACTGCGGCCAAGGCATTCCTCGACTGGATGTACGAACCCGCCCAATACACGAAGCTCGCAGAGACCAACGGCTACCTGCCCGTCGAGAAGGGTCTCGACATCACCTACGACTTCACGTCGAAAGCCGCACTGGATGCCTTCGGCCTCTACAACAAGGAGCTCGAGGTCTACAAGCCCATCTCCGGGTACTTCCTCCAGGCTCAGGTGAAATGGGCGCTCGAGGGCAAAGCCTTCACCACCGACCCGACCGTGACGGAGATCGGCAAGGCGATCAACGGGCAGCAGTCTTCAGCGGACGCGGTGAAGAACATCGTGGCCGGGTACGACAAGCAGGTCGGCAAGTAGGACGGGAGGGGAGGAATCCATGTCGGCTACAGGCACGGCCGCCGCGCGGTTGACCGGCGCACGCGAACTCGGAGCGCGACGGGCACGCGGACGGCTGAACCACTACCGGTTCGCGCCGCTCGTCCTCATCCTGGTGAACGTCGTGCTCTTCGCGGCCTTCTTCGCCTGGCCCGCGGTGATCGGTCTCGTGTACTCGTTCACCGACTACACCGGCGTGGGTTCCTTCCACTTCATCGGACTCTCGAACTACGAACAGCTCTTCGGCGACTCCGCGTTCTATGCGGCCCTGGGCAGGACCGTGCTGTTCACCGTGGTCGTCGTGCCGACGAGTTTCGTGTTCTCGCTGCTGGCCGCGAACCTCATGGTCGACCGGTTCGCGAAGGGCAAGCTGATCGCCCGCATCATCCTCTTCGTGCCATGGCTGATCTCCCCGATCGTCTCCGGCGTGATCTGGAGGTGGCTGTTCGGCGAGAACTTCGGTCTCGTCAACTTCGTGATCGAATCGCTCGGCGGCGGGGCCGTGCCCTGGCAGTCGAACGCCGATCTGTCCCTGATGGTCGTGGTGATCGCCGCGACGTGGGGAGGCACGGCGTTCTCGATGCTGCTCTTCATCGCCGCGATCAAGAACGTTCCGGTCTCCTACTACGAAGCGGCGGCGCTCGACGGAGCCGGCCCGTGGAGGCTGTTCCGCGACATCACGTTGCCGAGCATCGCCCCCACCTCGTTCATCGTGATCCTGCTGACCACGCTGAACGCGATGAAGGAGTACGCGCTCTTCCAGTCCCTCAACAACGGCGGTCCCGGCACCTCCAACAACCTGCTCGTGCAGTACATCTACCAGACCGGTTTCCAGCAGGGCCAGATCGGCTACGCCAGCGCGGCGAGCTTCGTGCTCATGATCCTCCTGATGGTCGTCGCGCTGGTCCAGTTGACCGTCAACCGCCGGACGGAGCGCCGCCGATGACCGCGACAACCGCAGCCCGGGCCACCCGCAAGCGGCCGTCGGCCCCCGGCGCGCGCACGCGCACACGCACGGGGACCAGGCAGCTCGGCCGCACCATCCGTGCGACCACTCTCCTCTGGGTGCTCGCCCTCGCGTACGGCTTCCCCCTGCTCTGGTTCGTCCTCAGTTCGTTCAAACCCGCCGGCGACCTGTTCTCGTTCCCGCTCTCGCTGCTGCCGAAGTCCTGGACCGTCCAGGGCTACATCGACGCCTGGAGCAGCTTCAACTTCTACCAGTTCTTCGCCAACACCTTCCTGGTCGCGATCGTGACCACGATCCTCACCGTCGTGGCGAGCTGCTGCACCGGCTACGCGCTCGCCAAGTACGACAACCGGTGGCTCAAGGTCTTCTTCGTCTGCATCCTGGCGACGACGATGCTCCCCACCGAGGTCATGCTCGCGCCGACGTTCCTCGTGGTCCGCGACCTCGGGATGTACAACTCCCTGGCCGGCATCATCGTGCCGTCGGTGCTCACCGCGACCGGCGTCCTGATGTTCCGCGCGTTCTTCCTCACGGTGCCGGACGAGCTGGTGGAGGCCGCCCGGATCGACGGGGCGAGGGAGCTGGCGATCTTCTTCCGCATCATGGTCCCGATCTCGCGTCCGATCATGCTGACGCTCGCGATCTTCTCCTTCCAGTGGAGGTGGAACGACTACATCTGGCCGCTGCTCGTGCTCAACGACCCGAACAAGTTCACCCTGCAGATCGGCATCCAGAGCATCGTCGGCGCGCAGAACATCAATTGGTCCGTGCTGCTCGGTGCCTCGGTCATCGCGATCGTGCCGCTCGTGCTCCTCTATCTGGTGTTCCAGAAGTACGTGATGAACGCCGACCTCAATGCCGGGTTGAAGGACTGATGGGCGACGATGTGGAGGCCTCCCCGGTGATGGCGGCGGCCCGGGATACTGCACTGCGGGCGGCCAGGGATGCGGTGGCCGCGCCGTTCGCCGGCGGCCCGCACCGGGAACTGATGCGGCGGGTGAAGACGCTGGTGTCGCTCGTCGTCTCCTCTCCCGTGAGCGCGCCGGCGGCGAGCGTCGACGCCGCCGAGGCCCTGCTCGGCGAGCTTGATCGGCTCCAGACAGCGACCGGCTTGTTCGAGGGCGGCGACAACGTGCAGTCCCCGCCGGACACCGCCTTCACGATCAACGACGGGTGCGACGTCCACGAGCTGCTCCGGGATGCGACCGACCCACGGCTCATCCGGGTGAGGGATGCGCTCGCCACGATCATCCGGGAGGCGACGCCGCCGCTGCTCACCGGCGGAGTGCACACGCCGAACCACCGCTGGGAGCTCGGCGCCGCGCTCGCGCGCATCCATCGTTCGTTCCCGGATCGGCGTCTGGTCGACCGGGTCGACGAGTGGCTGGCCGAGGGGGTCGACATCGACGAGGACGGGTACTACTCCGAGCGCAGCCCGAACTATGCCTCGGCGGTGACCAATCCGTCGCTGCTGGCGATCGCAGAGATCCTGGAACGCCCCGAGCTGCGCCGGATCGTCGAGCGCAATCTCGAGCTGACGCTCGCGCTCATCCACCCGGACCGGACCGTCGAGTCGCTCCCCTCGCGCCGCCAGGATCAGGGCGCACGGTTTCCGCTCTCGCCGTACGCGGCGCCGTTCCGGTCGCTGGCCCTCTCGACCGGACGCCGCGACTTCGCCTGGGCGGCGGAACTCGCCGTCGCGGAGGGCGTCGACGACCCGGGCATGCTGACCGAGCTGCTGCTGCATCCCGGGCTGGATGACACCCTCCCTGCCGCGGAGGCGCCGGAGAGAGACGGGACGACGGTGCACCGGGGGGTGTCGCTCGCCGTTCACCGGGGCGCCGACGCCGACACCGTCGTGTACGGCGGTTCGGATTACGGCAGGCAGGGGCGCATCCGGTCGGGGCTTGCCAACGATCCCACGTTCCTGCGGCTGTTCGCCGGCAGCGCGGTCCTCGACTCCGTGCGCCTCTCGCGAACGTTCTTCGGCTTGGGTCCGTTCCGTGCGGACACGTTCCGCGTTCTCGACGACGCGCGCGTCGAGTTGAGCGAGCGGGTCACGGCGCGGTACTACCAGCCGCTGCCGCCTGGCCGACGACGCGACGACGGCCGGTACGCCCTGACCGACGACGGGCGGTTCTCCGCTGCGATGTCCTTCCCGGAGCGGCCGTCCGAGGAGGTCGCGCTGCAGTCGAGGGTCGTGGTCGTCCTGCGCGACGACGGCGCAGACCTCGAGGTCGCCCTCGACGGGCCGTCGAGCCCGTGGACGCTCGAGCTCGCGTTCCGCGACGGCGGGGCGCTGCGTGTGGCCGGCTCCGCGGTCGACGGGGACGAGGTGGATGCGCGCCCCCGCCCGGGCGACGGAGCGCACGTCCTGACCGGCCGGCACGCGCGGTACACGTGTGGCGACGACGCGATCACCGTCGAGCTCGACGGGCTCGACCCCGTCGCGGACCCCGCGCCGTACTGGCCCGGCGAGGACTACGCGTTCCTCTCCGGGACGGACGCCGCCGGCGGTGTCCGGCTGCTCGTCGGCGGCACGGCGCCCGCGCGGTTCACTGTGCGCCTGCGCGCCGCCGGCGCCGCCGGAGCGGCCGGAGCTGCCGGGACCGCCGGAGCTGCCGGGGCCGCCGGAGCTGCCGGGGCGGCCGCATGAGCGGGACGGCTCCGCGCGACACCGCGGGCCCCGCGGACAGCGCCGCCCCGACGATCGCGTCCGGCCCCGCCACGCCCCCACGTGTCGCCGTCGTCGGGGTGCAGGGCTACGGCACTGCGCACATCCTGAACGCCCTGGAGCTGGAGGACCGGGGCCTGGTCGAGCTCGTCGCCCTGGTCGACCCTGCGGGGGGACCCCTGGTCCGCGACGGTGTCCGGGTGCCGGACGACAGGCTGCCGATCCGGCTGGACCACATCGACGACCTGCTGGGCAGCATCCCGGTGGACGTCGTGATCGTGGCGACGCCGCTGCACACCCACGAAACCCTCGCCTCCGACGCGCTGCGCGCCGGTGCGGATGTGCTGCTCGAGAAACCGCCGGTCACCGACCTGGCGTCGTTCGCCCGGCTGGAGACGGTCACGCAGGAGACCGGCGGGCTGGTGCAGGTCGGCTTCCAGAGCCTGGGTTCCGGCGCTCTCGCCGAACTGCTGCGCTTGATCGACACCGGTGCGCTCGGCGAGCTCGTCTCGATCGGCGCGCGCGGGTCGTGGACGAGGCCGCGCGGCTACTGGACGCGCGCCCGCTGGGCTGGGCGCCGCGTACTGGACGGAGCACGGGTGGCCGACGGCGCTGTCGCCAATCCCTTCGCGCACGCCGTGATGACCGCAGTGCGCATCGCGGGCTGGGACTCGCCGGAGGCCATCGGCAGTGTCGAGACGGACCTGCGGCGCGTGAACCCGATCGAGGTGGATGACACCTCCACCATCCGGGTGCGGCCGTCGGAGCAGGGGGCGGTCACGTTCGGCGGTGCTCTCACGTGCGCGTTCACACTCGCGGGACCGGTGGAGGCCGACCCGGCCATCCTGGTCAGGGGGACGGCCGCCGAGGCGACCCTGTGGTACACGACCGACCGGCTGACCGTGTCGACGCATGAGGGCCGGACCGAGGAGCGGCAGTACGGCAGGCGCGACCTGCTCGAGAACCTCCTCGACGCACGGCGCGACGGAGACGCCCTGCTCTCCCCGCTGTCGGCGACCGGCGGTTTCGTCCGGGTCATCGAGGCGGTCGGGGACGCCCCCGTCGTGCCGATCGACGCCCGTCACGTCAGCTGGGACGGTCACGGACCATCCCGGCGCCCCGTGCTCGTCGACGCGGAGGCCGCTGTGCGGCGCGCCGTCGAGACGCAGCGGCTGTTCGGCGAGCTGGACGAGCTGCCGTGGCGGTGACCGCACGGCAGGACTTGTCCGGGGTCGACATCACCCTGAACGGGCAGCGGATCGCCCGCTATGTCTTCGCGCCGGACACGCCCGCGGTCGAATCGCCTCGCCCGTACCTGTTCCCGATCGCCACTCGCGCAGGCGCGGCGGTGGCCGACTTCCGGCCGGCGGACCACCGGTGGCACCACGGCTTCTCGCTGGCGCTGCCCGTCGTGGGCAGGGCGAACCTCTGGGGCGGGCGCAGCTGGGACCGGACCGCAGCCGCCTACCTCGACGCGGGCGACAACGGGTCGATGCGCACCGACCGCATCCAGCTGGACCCGTCGGGACGCATCCGGTCGCGGCTCACCTGGCGCGACGCCGGCGGAGCTCCCCTGGCCGTCGAGGACCGGCTGCTCACGTTCGTCGCGATCGGGCGTGGCTGGATGCTGGACTGGGAGTCGCGGGTCCGAGCGGTGGAGCCCCTGACGCTGGGTAGTCCCGCCACGAGGGGACGCGCAGGGGCGGGATACGGCGGCCTGTTCCTTCGCCTCGCGCCGGAGTTCTGCGGCGCCACCGCGACGGCGGACGACGGGAGGACAGGACCGGCGGACGACTTCCTCGGCTCGCGCGCACGATGGCTGGCACTCACCCGGCCGGACGGCGCCGCGAGCGTGGTTCTGGAGGCGCCATCGCCGTCGTCGTGGTTCGTGCGCTCGACGGAGTATCCGGGCTTCGGGCCTGCGCCGTTCGACCGGGAGGAGCTGCGGGTGGAGCCCGGCGGACGCTGGGAGGCGAGCGCCCGGCTCTGGGTGGGCGACGGCGAACTGCCGACGGACCCCGCCGTCCGGGCGTCTCTAGGGGCGGGACGCGTCGGCCGCATCGTCGAGGGACGGGGAGGCGACGCCGACCGGTTCCAGAGCGCCCCGGTCGCGGGCGCTGAGCACGGCGACGCACACGACGATCGCCGCGAACAGCACGAGGCTCACCGGTCCTGTGCCGAGGTCCAGGCCGCCGCGCGCGTGCGACACGGCGAAGCCGTCGGAGAGCGAGGCGCCGAACGGCCGGGTGAGGACGTAGGCCGTCCAGAACGCGGCGGTCGCGCCCAGACCCCGCCAGCGGTGGGCGACTCCGGGGATAGCGAACAGGATCCCGAAGACGAGCGCCGAACCGAAGTAGCCGAGTCCCAGCGTCGTGGCCGTCAGATCGCCGAACGCAGTGCCCAGGGCGAACGTCCCCAGGACCGCGCACCAGTAGAACATCTCCCGCGCCCGGGTGTCGATGCGGTGGACCGAGAGCGTGCGCTGCGTCGCGTACCAGACGGCGAACACGGCGGCGAGGGCCACCGCGAAGCCGACGGTCGACACCGCGTACGGCACCCCGAGCTCCACATGCAGGACGTCGGCCACCGTCGTCCCGAACACGGCGACCATGAGCACCGCGAACCAGTACACCCACGGGATGTAGCGCTTGACGGCGAACTGGAGCACCATCGCGACGGCGAACACGGCGAAGGCGCCTCCCACCGCCACGAAGGGGTCGATGGTCTTGACCAGGAAGTCCGACGTCGTCTCGCCCATGGCGGTGGTGAGCAGCTTGGTCACCCAGAACAGAGCGGTGACCGCGGGGACCTTGTTGCGCATCCACCCAGCATCCCGGACGGCGGGCGCGTCACCCTGGGTGCCGGTGTCAAACATCTGAGAGGGTTCAGAGACAGGTGATCGAAGGAGCAATGTCAATGCGCAGAAGCGATCTCCCGGAGGGATTCGTCGTCGGATCGGCGACCGCCGCGTACCAGATCGAGGGAGCCACCCGCGAGGACGGCCGCGGCGAGAGCATCTGGGACACGTTCTCCGGGGTGCCCGGCGCCATCGTCGACGGCACCACCGGCGATGTGGCGGACGACCACTACCACCGCTGGGCGGAGGACGTCGACCTGATGTCCGACCTGGGGTTCGGCGCCTACCGGTTCTCGATCGCCTGGCCGCGCATCCAGCCCGACGGGAGGGGCCGCCCGAACCAGGCCGGGATCGACTTCTACCGCCGCCTCGCCGAGTCGCTGCGGGAGCACGGCGTCACGCCGTGGGCGACGCTGTACCACTGGGATCTCCCACAGGCACTCGAAGATCGAGGCGGGTGGCTCCAGCGCGACACCGCTCGCCGGTTCGCCGACTACGCGCACGAGGTGGCCGACCGGCTGAGCGACGTAGTCACCGACTGGATCACGCTCAACGAGCCGTGGTGCTCGGCGTTCCTCGGCTATGCGAGCGGCATCCACGCGCCGGGCCGGGCGCTCGGCTCGCGGGCGGCCCACGCGGCCCACCACCTCCTGCTCGGCCACGGTCTCGCCCTGGAGGCCCTGCGGGCGGCCGCGCCGGAGGCCCGCGTGGGCATCTCCCTGAACCTCTACCCCGTGGAGCCCGCGGGCGATTCGGGCGGGGACGCGGACGCCGCCCGTCGCATCGACGGGCTCAGCAACCGGCTGTTCCTCGAGCCGGTGCTGGCCGGAACCTACCCCGCGGATGTGCTCGAGGACCTGGGCGAGACGCGTTGGTTCGAGGAGAACGCGACCGAGGAGGACCTGCGCAGCATCTCGGCCCCGATCGACTTCCTCGGCGTCAACTACTACAGCCGCCACATCGTGGCCTCCGCCTCCGCGCCCGCCGCCGGCGCACCCCCGAGCACCTACCCCGGCAGCGAGCACGTCCGGATGGTGGACACCGGCGCGTCGGCGACCCAGATGGGCTGGGAGGTGCATCCCGACGGCATGCTCGACGCGCTGCGGATGGCCAGCGACCTGGCGCCCGAGCTCCCGCTCTACATCACCGAGAACGGCGCGGCCTATCCGGACAGCGAAGACGCAGACGGTCGGATCGACGACGGCGAGCGCACAGAGTACCTGCAGGCGCATCTCGAGGCCGCTCGGGATGCCGTCGCCGCCGGACTGCCGCTGCGCGGGTACTTCCTGTGGACGCTGATGGACAACTGGGAGTGGTCGTGGGGCTTCTCCCGCCGCTTCGGCATCGTCCACGTCGACTACCGGACGCAGACGCGCACCCCGAAGCGCAGCGCGCTCTGGATGGCCGACTTCCTCCGGGAGTGAGCGGGCAGCGGTTCTTCGGTCAGCCCTAGCCGCGCACGGCGCGCGCGTGCCCGATGAGGGCCTGCAGGTAACCCGCACGAGCGAAGACGTCCGCCCGCTGCTGCGCGCTGTAGACCGGCACCTGCTCCGTGTAGGTCTGACCGTTGCGAGCACTGATGTGGATGGCGATGTAGCCGCCGACCCGCACCTCCCGAGCCAGCAGGAACAGCAGGCTGAGCAGGAAGAACCAGATGAAGACCACCACGAGGACGATCGCCCAGGCCGGAGTGTGGCTGGTCGAGTTGGTCTGGTCGACCGTCGTCACGTTCACCTCGGCGATCGGCCAGGTGCCGACCGGCGTCACGACCCAGGCGTCGTTCGCGGTGACGTTGCCGAGTTGCACCAGCGTTGGCCCTGGTTGCCCGAATGCCTGAATGCTCACGCCTCGGACCCTAGCAGTGCCGACCGTCCGGCGGACCATCCGGACAGTTCCGGCCATGCGCCCCGGGATTCCGGACGAGCGATCAGGGGTCGCGGACGATCGGTCGGGCGGGCGGATGGGCGGACTGCCAGGCTGGGGTCATGAGCGTCGAGATCTCCTCCCAGCCGAACACGTCCTCCGTGCCGGCCGTCAGCCCCGCTGCGCGCCGGGCCTCGTGGGGCGGAGTCGTCGCGCTGATGCTAGGGGTCTTCGCGCTGGTCACCAGCGAATTCCTGCCTGCCAGCCTGCTGTCGCCCATCGCCGCTGGTCTCGGGATCAGCGAGGGGACGGCGGGCCAGGCTGTCACCGCGACGGCGATCATCGGGGTGGTCGCCGGTCCCGCGATCGGGCCGCTGTTCCCCCGGCTCGACCGGCGGATGCTGCTGGTCGGGCTCGCGGTCCTCGCCGCCGCCTCCAACCTGCTCGTGGCCGTCGCCCCGCAGTTCTGGCTGCTGCTGGTGGCGCGCGTGCTGCTCGGGATCGCGATCTCCGGCTTCTGGTCGATGGCCGTCGCCGTCGCGGCCCAGCTGGTGCCGGCGGAGCACTTCGGACGAGCCATGATGATCGTCAACACGGGCGTCTCGCTCGCCACCGTGGTCGCCGTGCCGCTCGGAGCCTTCCTCGGCGCCCTCTGGGGCTGGCGTGCGGTGTTCCTCCTCGTCGCCGCGATGTCCGTGGCCGCCGCCGTGGCGCAGGTCCTGCTGCTTCCGCCGATCGCCCCCGCCCGGGGATCCGGCGTCCGCAGTCTCGTGGCCACCCTCCGCTCGCCCACGATGATCGTGGGCCTGATCGGCATCGCGCTGCTCGCCGGCGGCCACTTCACCGGATTCACGTACATCCGCCTGGGTGCCGCGGACATCCCCGGGCTGACGACGGGAGGATTGGCGATCCTGCTCGCGGTCTACGGCGCGGGCGGCTTCGTCGGGAACATCATCGCCGGCGTCGTCGCGGATCGCCGGCTGCGCACGGCTCTCGTGGTGATGCCGGCCGTGCTGGGAGCCGCGGTCACGGTGTTCGCACTGCTGCCCGCTGAGGTTCCGCTCGCCTTCGTCGCGGTCGGGCTGTGGGGGTTCGCCTTCGGCGGCGTGCCGACCCTGGTCCAGACCTGGGCGGCCCGGGCGGAGCCGGAGCGGATGGAGGCCGCGGGCGGACTCGTCGTCTCCGCGTTCCAGGTGGCCATCGCTCTCGGCGCTGCGGCAGGCGGCCTCCTCGTCGACGGCGCCGGGGTGAAGGATGCGCTCGTCGCCGGCGCTGTCGCGGCAGTGGCGGGCGGAGTGCTGCTCGGGTCGGCTCGGCGCTCGACCGGTTCGCTCACGCGGTGAGGAGGGACGCCCTCGCGACGGACTCGCGCCGCCAGGTTGCCGGGCTCATCCCGGTGTGGCGGCGGAAGGCCCGGCTGAAGGCGACATCCGAGCCGTAGCCGAGGCGGAGCGCCACCTCGCCCACGCTCAGCCGCCCCTCGCGCAGCAGGTCCTTGGCCTGCTCCATCCGCAGGCCCGCGAGGTAGCGGCTGGGCGAATCGCCGACGAGCTCGTGGAAGCGCTCCGCGAACACCGTCCGGGATGCACGAGCGACCCGGGCGAGGCTGTCGACCGTCCACGGCTCGCCCGGCGCCTCGCGCATCGCGGCGACCGCCCGGGCGATGTGCGGGTCACGTACGCTGACCAGCCAATCGTCGGGAGCGCATCCGTTCTCGACCCAGGAGCGGACGGCCGCCGACGCGATGACCGTGGCGATGCGGCTCGCCATGACCGCGTTGCCTGCCCGCATCCCGCCGAACTCCTGGCCGAGCGTCTCGATGAGCGGCCCCATGTGCGGTTCGCGCACCACGAATCCACAGGCCACGAGCATTCCGGGAAGCGCCAGCACGAACGGAAGCCCGGCCGCGGTGGCGGCTTCGAGCTCGCCGGACGCGAGAACGGTGTCCTGGAGGGCGTGGATGCGGTGAGCACCGGCCCTCGGCAGCATCAGGAAATCACCGGCGTCCAGCTGAACGGGCGATTCGCCTCCGCTGATCTCGACGGCGCCGGAGACGACGTAGTGAAAGCGGACCGACCCGGGCGATCCCGCCATGCCGCTCCCCCGCGCGAGTCCCGTGCGGGAGAAGTCGAGCAGGTTCCATTCCAGCCGGGCGAGCACGCCCTCCAGCTCAGTCAGGCCGGCCCGCTCGGGAGCCGCCGCAGGGGTCGGAGTCAGCGCCGCAGTCATGAAAGGGCGAACCCGCTCGGCCCGGGTGTCATTCCCGGAGGCGGCAGCACCGAGAGGATCAGCGCCGCAGGACGCTCGGGCGCGGCAGGCCCAGCTCTTCGAGCAGGTCGCCGAGCATTCGGTCGAGTTCGAAGCCGGCCTGCGCGATCTTGTTGTTGCCGAAGCTGGAGAGGCTGCTGCTCGGCTGGTCCACGCTGAGCACGGTGCCTCCGTCGCGGCCGGCGTGCAGTTCCACGCGCAGGGGCGTGTACAGCAGGGCACCCGGGTCGTGGCGGAACATCCTCGCCGCCGTCGCGTAGTCGCCGATGAGGTAGACCGCGCTCGGGATGTCGGCGCCGCCCACGCGCATCACCGGCGTGGGGTGGTCGGTCCAGAACCGGACGAAGCGATGGATGCCCGGACCGGACGTCTCGAGGGTCAGTCGCCGCCACTCGGCCCCCGTGGAGAGCAGCTCGCGGAGGCGGACGGCATCCAGGGGCGGGACCTCGGCCTCGAAGGCCCGCCGGAGCGTCCCGAAGGGAACCGCCGCCTCCAGCTCGATGCGGGTCACCGCAACGGGGACGATACGCTCGGTCGCGGGGAGGGCCATCAGGCCATTCTCGCCCTCACGCCGGCTTCGTCGCCCGCAGCGTATAACTGAGCGGGGCGACGCCGTCGAGCTCCGAGAGGGCGAACTCGCCGTCCGGCCTCCGGAGCATCTGGCCGGGCAGCGCCTCCCACGGGACGCTGTCGTGCTCGTCGAGGAGATCGATGCGCAGGCCGGCGGAGATGAGTGCCGTCACGATCTCGCCGAGCGAATGGTTCCACTCGTAGGTGCGCGTCGCGGTCAGGCGGCGGTAGGTGTCGACGTAGGTGGTGTCCGAGTCCCACTGCAGCGGTTCGGGGCGCTCGAAGTACGAGAACCGCAGGTGCAGGTCGTCGTCGAGGGTCTCATCCATCGACCAGAGGATGGGATGGCCCTCCCGCAGGAACAGGGAGCCGCCGGGCGCGAGCAGCTCCGCGACGACCGCGGCCCAGCGATCCACGCGCGGCAGCCAGCAGAGCGCGCCGATGCCGGTGTAGACGAGGTCGAACGCTCCGGGCGTCAGGACCGAGGCGGCGTCGTACACATCCGAGACGACGAAGTCGACGTCGTCGCCGGTGTCGGCGACGAGCTTGCGTGCCTCCTCGACGGCGACCGGCGAGAAGTCGAGGCCGGTGACCCGGGCGCCGAGCCGGGCCAGTGACAGGGTGTCGGTCCCGATATGGCACTGCAGGTGCACGACCCGCTTGCCGGCGACCGATCCGAGCCGCGGCAGGTCGAACCGCACGACGCCGGAGAGGAGCTCGCGGTCCTCGATGAACTGCGAGATCCGATATCCCTGGCCACTGCGGTCGGCGTGGATGCTGGCGCGCTCATCCCAGTTGGCTCTGTTCGCGTCGCTGAAGGTCGACATCCGGCTTCTCCCCTTCCGCCCGGTCGGCGCCGAGCCCGCCAGCCTAGCCGAAAGCGGTCACGCTGACGACGGCGTCGGGATGCGGTTCCCCACTGACGGCACTGCGGTATCCTAGTCGTGCACTATGCGAACGCCGCGTTCGGATAGTGAACGACCACAACGAAGTGAGGACCCCGTGCAGTTCCACCACTACGGCTACGTCTCCGGCGACCCGCGCATCCACGAGCCCGCCGGCACCGGCGTCGATCGCCCCGACGAGCTGCCCGACGAGGTCGACGTGCTCATCGTCGGCACCGGCCCCGCGGGAATGATCGCCGGCGCTCAGCTGTCCCAGTTCCCCGGCGTCGTCACCCGGATCGTCGAGCGCCGTCCCGGGCGGCTCGCGATCGGGCAGGCGGACGGCATCCAGGCGCGCAGCGTCGAGACCTTCCAGGCGTTCGGGTTCGCGGAGCGGATCATCGCCGAGGCGTACCGCATCACCGAGATGGCGTTCTGGAAGCCGGACCCCTCCGACCCGACCCGCATCGTCCGGACGGCGCGGCCGATCGACGATCCGACCGGCGTCAGCGAGTTCCCGCACCTCATCGTCAACCAGGCGCGCGTGCTGGACTACTTCGCCGAGGTCATGGCGAACTCGCCTTCGCGCATCCGACCGGACTACGGCTACGAGTTCGTCCGGCTCGAGGTCGGCGAGGGCGACCATCCCGTCGCCGTCACCCTCCGCCGCGTCGCCGGGCCGGACGAAGGCGCCGAGCGGGTCGTGCGCGCGAAGTACGTCGTCGGTGCGGACGGCGCCCGCAGCAAGGTCCGCGAGTCGATCGGCTGCCACCTCGCCGGCGACCAGGCGAACCACGCCTGGGGCGTCATGGATGTGCTGGCCGTGACCGACTTCCCCGACATCCGCACGAAGTGCTCGATCCAGTCGGAGTTCGGAAACATCCTGCTGATCCCCCGCGAGGGCGGCTACCTCTTCCGGATGTACGTCGACCTCGGCGAGGTGCCGCCGGACGACCAGGGCGCCGTGCGCTCCACCACGATCGAACAGATCATCGCCAAGGCCAACGAGATCCTCCACCCCTACACGCTGGATGTGCGCAACGTCGCCTGGCACAGCGTCTACGAGGTCGGCCACCGTCTGACCGACCGCTTCGACGACGTGCTTCCGGAGGAGCTCGGGAGGCGCATCCCGCGCGTCTTCATCACCGGCGACGCGTGCCACACGCACAGCGCGAAGGCCGGTCAGGGCATGAACGTGTCGATGCAGGACGGGTTCAACATCGGCTGGAAGCTGGGGCACGTGCTCGACGGCCGCAGCCCGGAGACCCTGCTCGCCACCTACTCGGCCGAGCGCCAGGTCGTGGCGAAGGACCTCATCCAATTCGACAAGGAGTGGTCGACGCTCATGGCGATGAAGCCGGAGGAGTTCGCCAGCCCCTCCGAGCTGGAGGACTTCTACGTCCGGACGGCCGAGTTCCCGGCCGGCTTCATGACGCAGTACGCGCCGTCGCTCATCGTCGGGGAGCCGGCGCATCAGGAGCTCGCGACCGGCTTCCCGATCGGCAAGCGCTTCAAGTCGGCGACCGTCGAGCGGGTCTGCGACGGCAACCCCCTGCAGCTCGGGCACCACGCGCGGGCCGACGGACGCTGGCGTGTGTACGTGTTCGCCGACGCGGCCCACGCCGGCGAGCCCTCCGCGGTCGCGGACCTGGCCGAGTGGATGTCGTCGTCGCCCGAGTCGCCCCTGGCCGCCACGCCGGCCGGAGCCGACCCGGATGCGTGGTTCGACGTGAAGGTCGTGTACCAGCAGGACCACACGGTCGTCGACCTGGGGGCCGTGCCCGCGGTGTTCCTCCCGCGGGTCGGACCGTTCGAGCTGATCGACTACGAGAAGGTGTACGCCACCGGCCCGGCCCACGACATCTTCGTTGAGCGCGGCATCGACCGCGGCGGCGCCATCGTCGTCGTGCGTCCCGACCAGTACGTCTCCGCCGTGCTCCCCCTGCACGCGACGGACGAGCTCGCCGCGTTCTTCCGCCCGATCCTGCGCACCCCCTGACCCACGCCCCACGCCCCACTGTCGAGTCCGCATAGATTGCACGCGACACGCCACCGAAGCGTGCAATCTCTGCGGACTCGATGGTGGGGCGTGGGGGCGAGACCGGGGTCAGCGCAGGTCGGACTCGATCGTGGCGGCGGCGTCGCGGAGGCGCGCTCCGATCGCGGCGACGTCGACGTCGTTGGCCACGTAGACGACCGCGAGGGAGGCCACCGGCTGCCCGGGCGCCTGCACCGGCACGGCGACGGAGGCGAGGCCGACGATCACCTCGTCGTGGCTGGTGGCATAGCCGCGTTCGCGGGCGCGGGCCGCGTCATCCCGCGGATGCTCGCCCGGCAGCGCACGCCACTGCTCCTCGGTGAGCACCGATTGGATGGCGATGCCGGGAGCTCCCGAGGCCAGTGGATGGCGCGTGCCGGGACGCTGCGCCACCGTCGCGTGCGCGTGCGACGGCTCCACGGCCACCAGCGTGACGACATCGTGCCGGTCGAGGACCGCGAGGAACGCCGTCATCGACAGCTCGTTCGCGATCGCCGTGAGCTGCGGGAGCGCCGCCGACTGCAGGTCGCGCGACACCGAGCGGGCGAGTGTCGCCATCCTGGGTCCGAGCTCGGCTGCACCGGCAGCGTCGCGCACGACCAGCCCATGGTCTTCGAGGGTGCGCAGGATCCGGTACGCGATCGACCGGTGCAGGCCCAACCGCGCCGCGATGACGGGGATGCTGAGCGGTTCGCCGGCTTCCGCGAGCAGTTCCAGCATCCGGATCCCGCGGGACAGCGTCTGGAGAGTCGCCGCCGGCGCGGCCGCCGGCGCGGCCGCCGGCGCGGAGCCGTCATCAGTCGGAGTCACGTGTTCGACTATAGAACGACCGTGGACTCAGCCCGGCGGTCTGCCCTGCGCAGATTCGCGAGGGGCAGAAGCCGCAGACAACACCGGTCCCGTGATCGCACACTGGCCGCATGGACACCGACAAGACCTCCCCCGTGCAACGGCTGCTCGACGAGCGGATCGTGTTCCTCGGCAGCGAAGTGACCGACGAGGTCGCCAACGACATCTGCGCCCAGCTGCTCCTGCTGGATTCGATCGCTCCGGATCGCGACATCTTCCTCTACATCAACTCCCCGGGCGGATCGGTCACGGCCGGGTTCGCCATCTTCGACACGATGAACTTCGTCAAGGCCGACGTGGCCACCCTCGCGCTCGGCTTCGCCGCCTCCATGGGGCAGTTCCTGCTTTCGTCCGGCAAGCCGGGCAAGCGCTACGCCCTCCCGAACGCCTCCATCGTCATGCACCAACCGCACGGCGGCTTCGGCGGAACGTCCGCGGACATCCAGACGCAGGCGAAGCAGATCCTGCACTTCAAACGCCGGATGGCGGAGCTGACCAGCGCGCAGACCGGCAAGCCGGTGGAGCAGATCATCGAGGACGGCGACCGGGACCGCTGGTTCACGGCGGACGAAGCGTGCGTCTACGGGTTCGTGGATCAGGTGGTCGGGTCGACCGCGGCGCTGTCGCGCTGAGGGGCTCCGTGTACGGTTTCTCAGGGCACGCGAGCGGCTGACCGTCCGCAGCGGACACCGGCGGGCTCTACTCTCGTCTGACACCGGTGGGACTGGCCCGCCTCCTAGCTCGGAGACAGTGATGACGAAGACACCCGCGCCCGCCCGCACGGCGAAGCATCCCATCCCGCACCTGCGCCCGCGCGTGCTGCTGAAGCGTGCCGACCTCGACGCCGTGCATCCCACAGTGCTGGCCGAGGCGGAGCACCGGGCCGGGAGCATCCAGTTGCGCATCGCCGACGCGATCACGGCGTTCGCGGGGTCGATGTGGTTCGTCTACCTCCACGTCCTGCTGTTCATCGTGTGGATGCTGACGTTCGAGACCTCGCCGTGGCCGACGCTGACCCTCATCGTCTCGCTGGAGGCGATCTTCCTCTCCACCTTCGTGATGATCGGCCAGAACCGGCAGGC
Organism: Leifsonia sp. HAY1-4F; assembly: GCF_056755275.1. NCBI lineage: Bacteria > Bacillati > Actinomycetota > Actinomycetes > Micrococcales > Microbacteriaceae > Leifsonia > Leifsonia sp. HAY1-4F. Next base: position 12,521 of record NZ_JBNDHX010000026.1, on the reverse strand, counting down.
GTCGTTCCAGCAGGCGAAAGCCGACCGCGACTACCAGAACCAGGAGGCGCTCCTGAAGGAGAACACCGAGCTCACCCGGACGATCCACGCCCTGACGCAGGAGATCCACGCGCGCGTGCTCGCCGACGCATCGGGCCAGCAGAGGGCCGGATCGCCGGAGGCTTCCGCCTCCTAGGCGGAACACAACCCTGTTGGCGCCCCCGGTGGGACCTGCGCCCGCGGTCAGCTCTCGCGCGCCGACTGCACGGCGCGCAGGTCGCTCAGCGCCCGCTCGGTCTCGCGGTCGACCCGGCCGCCGCGGGCGAGGATCGCCGCCGGCAGCCAGTCGCTCAGGACGAAGCGGCGCCGACGCACCGGCTCCCCACCGTTCGTGACGGCCGGATGGGCCACCCAGCCGTGCTCCATTCCTTGTGTCCATGTCATGTTCGCCATGACCCTCACGTTACGGGCGCAAAGATTCGGACACGAGATGGCATCAGGTCTATCTTCGCAAAGATTCGGCCAGTACACTGATGCCCATGATCCGATCCGTCGCGGTCCCCCTGATCGACGACTTCGCCATGTTCGAATTCGGCGTCGTCTGCGAGGTGTTCGGCCTCGACCGCAGCTATGCAGGCCTGGAGCCGTTCGACTTCCGGGTGTGCTCCCTCCACCCCGGGGACCCCGTTCCGAGTCCGATCGGGGTGACGGTCACAGCGCAGTACGGCCTCGAGGCGATGGACGACGCCGACCTGATCGCGGTGCCGGCCGCCACCGTGCGCGACGAGTACCCGCAGGAGCTCTTGGATGCGCTCCGCCGCGCGTACGACCGCGGCGCGATCCTGCTCAGCGTCTGCTCCGGCGCCTTCGCCCTCGGCGAGGCGGGGCTGCTCGACGGCCGCGACTGCACGACGCACTGGCGCTTCGCCGACGCGCTCCAGCGCCGCTTCCCCAAGGCCCGGGTCGACCCCGACGTGCTCTTCGTCGACGACGGCCGCATCATCACGAGCGCCGGAACCTCAGCGGGGATCGACGCCAGCCTGCACCTCGTCCGCCGGGAACTCGGCAGTGCCGTCGCCAACACCATCGCGCGCAACATGGTCGTCCCGCCGCAGCGCGACGGGGGCCAGCGCCAGTACATCGACAAGCCCGTCTCCGACTGCGAGGACGACACCTTCAGCGAGCTCCTGGACCAGCTCACGGACCGCCTCGACGAGCCGCACAGCGTCAGCAGCATGGCCGACCGCGTCCACATGTCGACGCGCAGCTTCTCGCGCCGCTTCGTCGCGGAGACCGGAGTGCCGCCGATGCAGTGGCTGACGACCCAGCGCATCCTGCACGCCCGCCTGCTGCTGGAGACGACGGACCTCCCGATCGACGAGGTCGCGCGCCAGTGCGGCTTCGGCAGCGCGACCCTCCTGCGCCACCACTTCGACTCCGAGGTGGGCGTGCCGCCGACCCGCTACCGCGCTGCCTTCGCGCGGGCGTGACCGCGCGGGGCGAGGTCGTCGCCCCGGTAGTGGCGGAGCAGCCGCCGGTTGCGCAGCCCGACCTGTCCGCACAGCCCGACGGTGACGAGCCCGCAGACGATGACGCCCCAGGCCCGAGGATTCTCACCCTGGGTCGGGATGGCCACGGCGAGCGCGATCGTCGCCACCAGCGCGAGGGCGGCCAGCGCGAAGCCGATGCCCGCCCTTCGCCAGGCCCTCACCCGATCCGCCCGGTCTCCCATGCACCGGAAAGTACTCCGCGCGGCCGCTCGACGTAAGGGATCGCGCCGCTACGCGCCCTCGCGGCGACGGGACTCCCGCGACGGCACGGCGCACGCCCGCGGACGCGACGAAGCCCCCGCCACAGAGGCGGGGGCTCGGGTCGGGCGCATCACTCCTTGAAGGCGTCCTTGATCTTCTCGCCGGCCTGCTTCACGTCGGCCTTGGTCTGGTCGCCCTTGCCTTCTGCCTCGAGGCGCTCGTCGCCGGTGGCCTTGCCTGCGGCCTCCTTCGCGTCGCCTCCGAGCTTCTCGCCCGCGTTCTCGATCTTGTCGTCGAGTCCCATTGAGGTCCCCTTTCCTTGCTCCGGTTCGACAACGACGGTCCCACCCGTCCCGTCGAACGTCTACCCCCGACGGATCGCCTGAGAAATCAAGCCGGGATCCGCGGAATCGAGACATGGATCGGCGACCTGGAGTATCCGTGACGGATTTCAAGCCCTACACGAGCACTGCATTCCTCCCGCAGAATGAACCGGTGAGCACCTACCGTCTGCAGATCAGCCCGTCCTTCACCCTGCGAGACGCGACGCAGGTGCTCGATCACATTCAGCGACTCGGTGCGGACTGGGTCTATCTGTCACCGCTGCTCGAGGCCGAACCCGGTTCGATGCACGGGTACGACGTGGTCGACCACAGCCGCGTCGACGCCTCCCGGGGCGGCCCGGAAGCCCTGCACGACTTCTCCGAGGCGGCCCATCGCCGGGGACTGAAGGTGCTGGTCGACATCGTCCCCAACCACATGGGCGTGGCCACCCCCGCCGTGAACGCCTGGTGGTGGGATGTGCTCACGCACGGAGAGGACTCCCGCTACGCGTCCCACTTCGACATCGACTGGGAGTTCGGGCGCGGGCGCCTGCGCCTGCCGGTCCTGGGCGACGGACCGGATGAGGAGGACGCCCTGCGCATCGAGGACGGCGAGCTCCGCTATTACGATCACCGCTTCCCGATCGCCCCCGGCACCGAGGGCGGCACCCCGCGCGAGGTGCACGCCCGGCAGCACTACGAGCTCATGTCGTGGCGCCGCGCGGACGCCGAGCTGAACTACCGCCGCTTCTTCGCCGTCACCACCCTCGCCGGACTCCGCGTCGAGGACCAGCAGGCCTTCGACGACACCCACCGCGAGATCGGGCGCTGGCTGCGCGAGGGCCTGGCGGATGGGCTCCGCGTCGACCATCCGGACGGCTTGCGGGATCCCGGCGGCTACCTCGACCGCCTCCGCGCTCTCGCCGGGCGCGCGCCGATCTGGGTGGAGAAGATCCTCGAGGGCGACGAGCGGATGCCGGCCTGGCCGGTGCAGGGCACGACCGGGTACGACGCCCTGGGGATCGTCGACCGCGTCTTCGTCGACCCGTCCGGCGAGGGACCGCTGACGGAGCTGGCCGCCGAGGTGGATGTGCGCGCCGAGAACCAGGACTGGGCCGAGCTGGTGCACCGCCGCAAGCGCGCCGTGGCCGACGGCATCCTGCGCTCGGAGGTGCTCCGCGTGGTGCGGGAGCTGGGTGCCGCGGGCGCCGACGACGACGCGGACGGCAGCGATCCCGGGCGCACGGCCGACGCCGTCGCCGAGCTGGCCGCCTGGTTCCTCGTCTACCGCAGCTACCTCCCGTTCGGCGCCGGTCACCTGGACGAGGCACTGGAGGCCGCCCGCGACTCCCGTCCGGACCTCGCCGCAGAGTTCGACGACATCGCCGGCCGCCTCGGCCCCCGGTTCGAGCAGACCACCGGCGCGATCATGGCGAAGGGGGTCGAGGACAACGCCTTCTACCGCTTCACCCGCCTGGTCTCGCTGACCGAGGTGGGCGGCGATCCCTCCGAGTTCGCCGTCTCTCCGGAGGAGTTCCACCGCCGGCAGGCCGACCGCCAGCGACGTCTTCCCGAGTCGATGACCGTCCTCTCCACCCACGACACCAAGCGCGGCGAGGACACGCGGGCGCGCATCCACGTGCTCGCAGAGCTGCCGGAACGCTGGGAGCGGTTCCTGCGGATCGTGCGCGACCGTGTCGGCTTCGGCGACGGGTCGCTCGAGAGCCTGCTGTGGCAGTCGGTCCTCGGCGCCTGGCCGGCGTCTCGCGAGCGCCTCCAGGCCTACGCGCTGAAGGCCGCACGCGAGGCCGGCGCCTCGACGAGCTGGACCGACCCCGACGAAGGGTTCGAGGCGGCCATGGCAGCGGCGATCGATGCGGCTTTCGACGATGTGCGCGTCCGCGCGGAGGTGGAGGCGCTGGCGGCCGTGATCGAGGCGCCGGGCGCGAGCAACGGCCTCGGCGCCAAGCTGCTGCAGCTCATGGCCCCCGGCATCCCGGACGTGTATCAAGGTTCCGAGCGCTGGGAGCGGTCGCTGGTGGACCCCGACAATCGTCGTCCTGTCGAGTTCGACGCCGCCGCCGGCCTGCTCGCGCACCTCGACGAGGGATGGCTCCCCGACGTGGACTCGTCGGGCGCGGCCAAGGTGCTGGTCACCGCCCGTGCGCTCCGTCTGCGCCGCGACCGGCCGGAGCTCTTCACGACCTACCGCCCGGTCTACGCGGAGGGCTCGCGCGCCGGGCACCTGGTCGGCTTCGACCGGGGCGGCGCCATCGCGCTCGCCACGCGGCTGCCCGTCGGGCTGTCCGCCGACGGCGGGTGGGCCGACACCAGCGTCGACCTCGGAGAGGACCTTCTGCGCGACGAGCTGACGGGACGCGAGCATCGCGGACGCGTCGCCCTCGCCTCCCTCTTCGACCGCTACCCGGTCGCTCTCCTGGCGGTGGTCCGATGAGCGGGCTCGGCGGCGAGCGCCGGTTCCCGGTCTGGGCGCCGGAGGCGCGGACGGTGGATGTCGTGCTCGGCGGCCTGGGGACCTTCCCGCTCACGCCCGTCCCGGCCTCCGCGGACGCACCGGCCGGCGGCTGGTGGGAGCTCGCCGAGGCGCCGGCCCTCCCCGGCTCTTCCCTGGATTACGGCTTCCTCGTCGACGGAGAGGGTCCGTATCCCGACCCGCGGTCGCTCCGGCAGCCGGACGGCGTGCACCAGCCGAGCCGCGAGTTCGATCCGCGGAGTCACGAGTGGAGGGACGGCGCGTGGGCGGGCCGCGACCTCACCGGCGCGCTCCTCTACGAGCTCCACATCGGGACCTTCACGCCGGAGGGCACCCTGGACGCTGCTGCGGCGCGACTCGACCACCTGGTGCGGCTGGGAGTCGAGGCGGTCGAGCTGCTGCCCGTCAACGCCTTCAACGGCACGCACAACTGGGGATACGACGGCGTGCTCTGGTACGCGGTCCACGAGCCGTACGGCGGCCCGGAGGCGTACCAGCGGTTCGTCGACGCGTGCCATCGACGCGGACTGGCGGTCATCCAGGACGTCGTGTACAACCACCTGGGCCCGAGCGGCAACTACCTGCCGAAGTTCGGGCCCTACCTCGGCCAGGGCGCGAACACCTGGGGCGCCTCCGTCAATCTGGACGGACCGCTGTCGGACGAGGTCCGCCGCTACATCCTCGACAACGCCGAGTACTGGCTGCGTGAGCTCCACGTCGACGGACTGCGACTGGATGCGGTGCACGCCCTGCGGGACACCGGCGCGACCACTCTGCTGGAGGAGCTCGCCGTCCTCGCCGACGAGCTCGCCGGGGAGACCGGGCGCCCGCGCACGCTCATCGCCGAGAGCGACCTCAACGACCCGAAGCTGGTCCGCACCCGCTCCCACCACGGCTTCGGGCTGCACGCGCAGTGGGACGACGATGTGCACCACAGCATCCACTCGGCACTCACCGGAGAGGACGCCGGCTATTACGCCGACTTCGCCGAGCCGGCGGCGCTCGTGAAGGTGTTCCAGCGCGGGTTCTTCCACGACGGCACCTGGTCGAGCTTCCGCGGGCGCCACCACGGCCGCCCGCTCGACCCGGACATCCCGTTCACCCGGCTCGTCGCGTTCAGCCAGGACCACGACCAGATCGGCAACCGCGCCGAGGGCGACCGCCTCACGGCGACCCTCGACCCCGGACGCCTCGCCGTCGCCGCCGCCCTGACGCTGCTCGGCCCGTTCACGCCGATGCTGTTCATGGGCGAGGAGTGGGCGGCGACCACCCCGTGGCAGTTCTTCACCTCCCACCCGGAGCCGGAGCTCGGGAAGGCGACGGCGGAAGGGCGCATCGCGGAGTTCGCCCGGATGGGATGGGACCCCGCCGTCGTCCCCGATCCGCAGGATCCGCAGACCTACCTGCGCTCGAAGCTCGACTGGTCGGAACTGTCCGGACGTGAGAACGCGCGGATGCTGGAGTGGTACCGCGCCCTCGCCGCTCTGCGGCGGACCGTCCCGCGCGACGCGCCGGCGACGGAGGTGGCGTACGAGGCCGGGGTCTTCCGCTTCACGCGCGGCGGCCTCCTCGTGGAGACCAGCCTCTCCGGAACCGGCCTCGGCGCTCCGCCCGCGGACGCGGTCGCCGCCTTCGGCGAGGCCGTCCGCGTCACCCGCATCGCCTCCGCGTGAGGCGCGCCTAACGTCCCGCCTCTCCGCTGTCAATGCCTTTAGGGATGCGGTCCTTCCCCGGTATCGTGGCCCTCTACCCGATCGGAGGCACCGTGCCGCAGCCCTGCCCCCGGCCCCATCGCCGGACCATCCCCAGCGCCCCCGCCTGGCAGAAGACGTCGCGGTGACCGCATCGGTGCCCTACCCGCTCGGGATCACCCTGCAGGACGGGGGCTCGAACGTGGCCGTGTACAGCGAGCACGCCGACCGGGTGATCGTCTCGCTCTTCGACGCCCGCGGCCGGGAGACGCAGACCGTTCTCCCCGAGCGCACCGGGCACGTCTTCCACGGATTCGTCCCGGGACTCGTGCCGGGCACTCGGTACGGGCTACGCGTCAACGGACCGTGGGATCCTGCGAACGGACTCCGCTTCTCCCCGGCGAAGGTCCTCCTGCCGCCTCAGGCGCGGGCCGTCACGGGCTCATGGGACAACTCCCAGGCCGTCTTCGGCCACCAGCTCGGGCGGCCGAGGCGCCGCAGCGACACCAACGGGGCGAGGCACGTCGCGCTCGGCGTCGCCATCGACCGCAAGGAGTTCGACTGGGGCGACCATCAGCGGCCGCGCATCCCTCTCAGCGAGACGATCATCTACGAGCTGCACGTGAAGGGGTTCACGAAGCTGATGGAGTGGGTGCCCGAGGAGTTCCGCGGCACCTACGCCGGCCTCGCGCATCCCGCCGCCGTCGAGTACCTCAAGAACCTCGGGGTCACGACGGTCGAGCTGCTCCCCATCCATCAGTTCGTCCAGGATGCGCACCTCCTCGAGAAGGGACTGCGCAACTACTGGGGCTACAACTCCATCGGCTTCTTCGCTCCGCACAACGAGTACGCCGCGACCGGCGACACCGGCCACCAGGTCGACGAGTTCAAGGGCATGGTGAAGGCGCTGCACGCTGCGGGCATCGAGGTGATCCTCGACGTGGTCTACAACCACACCGCCGAGGGCAACGACCTCGGTCCCACCTACAGTTTCAAGGGCATCGACAACCCGTCGTACTACCGGCTCGTCCCGGGGGACGGCGCCCACTACTTCGACACCACCGGGACGGGCAACAGCTTCAACGTCAGCAACCCGGCCGCCCTTCAGGTGATCATGGACTCGCTGCGCTACTGGGTCGAGGACATGCACATCGACGGCTTCCGCTTCGACCTGGCGACCACCCTGACCCGCCAGGGCGGCGACATGAGTCTGCACAGCGCGTTCCTGACCCTCATCCAGCAGGACCCGACGCTCGCCGAGGTGAAGCTGATCGCCGAGCCGTGGGATGTGGCCGGCTATCAGCTGGGCGGCTTCCCGGCCGACTGGTCGGAGTGGAACGGCAAGTTCCGCGACGACGTGCGCGACTACTGGAGGGGCACGCCCGGCGTGCTGCCGACCCTCTCGCAGCGGGTCCTCGGCAGTCCGGACATCTACGAGGACTCGCGACGCGCCCCGCTCTCCAGCGTCAACTTCATCACCGCCCACGACGGCTTCACCCTCGCCGACCTCACCAGCTACAACGAGAAGCACAACGAGGCGAACGGCGAGGACAACCGCGACGGCGAATCCGACAACCGTTCGAGCAACTACGGCGCCGAAGGCCCGACCGAAGATGAGGGGATCAACGCCTTCCGTACGCGGCAGCGCAAGAACTTCCTCGCCACCGTGCTGCTCTCGGCCGGCGTGCCGATGATCCTCGGCGGCGACGAGATCGGCCGCACCCAGCACGGCAACAACAACGCCTACTGCCAGGACAACGAGATCTCCTGGTTCGACTGGGAGCATGCGGACTGGGAGCTGCACGAGTTCACCTCGAAGCTCATCCACCTGCGGCGCGCCGAGCCGGCCCTGCGCCCGGAGTGGTACCGGCAGGCGCCCGAGGTCGGAGGCTCGGACGTGGTGTGCATCGTCCGCGCCGACGGACAGCCGTTCACCGGCGAGGACTGGTCCGACCCGGAGGGCCGCTCGATCGCCTTCGAGCTGCGGCACGAGCGCTCCGACTCCTTCCTGCTCATGCTCAACGCCGCCGGTAACGGCGTCGAGTTCGTCCTGCCCGACCCGCTGGGAGCCGCCTGGGAGCTGGAGCTCAGCAGCGACCCGGAGCTCGCCCTCAATGACAGCACCAGCGTCATCCTCGGCGAGTCGGCCTTCGCACTCCTGAGATCGAGGAGCACCTGATGCCCGAGTCCACCATCCCGGCGCTGCTCGGCCGCTACCGGCCGCAGCACGTCATCGGCCGCGGCGGAGAGGCCAGCATCTTCCGCGCCACCGACGAGCTCCTCGGCCGCGAGGTCGCCATCAAGCTGTACCGCTCCGCCGGCGAGGAGGAGATGGCGCAGTACCGCACAGAGCAGGCGGCGCTCGCCCGGCTGAGTCACCACGGCATCGTTTCGCTTATCGACGCCGGGATCGACTACTCCTCGCCCAAGGACCCGCGCCCTTTCCTGATCATGGAGCTCGTGTCGGGCACCGACCTGGCGGCGATGCTGGCGAAGCGGGAGCTGACACTCGAGGAGATCGCCGAGATCGCCTACGACGTCTCGGAGGCGCTGGAGTACGTCCACGCCAACGGGGTGGTGCATCGCGACATCAAGCCGTCGAACATCCTGCTCGTCTCGTACGGCACCACGACGTTCCGTGCACGTGCCCGTCTGACCGACTTCGGCATCGCGAGCGGGATCGCCGGTGCCCCGCAGCAGCAGGAGGAGGGGAAGACCACCGGCACGGCCGCCTACCTCAGCCCCGAGCAGGCGATGCGCCAGCCGGCCACCTCAGCGAGCGACATTTACTCGCTCGGACTCGTGCTGCTGGAGTGCTTCACCCGCTCCGTGACGTATCCCGGCACTGCGGTGGAGTCGGCCCTCGCCAGGCTCGAGCACGAGCCGCCCATCCCCGACGACCTGCCCGACGACTGGGGACGCATCCTCCACAGCATGACGGTTTCCGACCCCGCTGCCCGCCCGACCGCGGAGCAACTGACGCCGATGCTCCGCGATGCGGTCATCGCCGCGGCCGGCCTCCAGAAGCGCCCTGCCGACTGAGCCCGGGCCGCCCCACCGTCGTACGCCGGCGAGGGCGTAGGCCGACGGGGTGGGGCGTCAGGCGCCGACGTAGCGGGCGAGGTGCTCGCCGGTGAGGGTGGAGCGCGCGGCGACCAGGTCGGCCGGCGTGCCCTCGAAGACGACGCGGCCGCCGTCGTGGCCGGCGCCGGGACCGAGGTCGACGATCCAGTCGGCGTGGGCCATCACGGCCTGGTGGTGCTCGATGACGATCACCGACTTGCCCGAGTCCACCAACCGGTCGAGCAGCCCGAGGAGCTGCTCGACATCGGCGAGGTGCAGGCCGGTGGTCGGCTCGTCCAGCACGTACACCCCGCCCTTCTCCGCCATGTGCGTCGCCAGCTTCAGCCGCTGGCGCTCCCCGCCCGACAGCGTCGTGAGCGGCTGGCCGATCGTGAGGTAGCCGAGCCCCACATCCACCAGGCGATCGAGGATGGCGTGGGCCGCCGGGAGGCGCGCCTCGCCGCTGCCGAAGAACTCCTCCGCCTCGGACACGGGCATCGCCAGCACTTCGCTGATGTCGCGCCCGCCGAGGGTGTACTCGAGCACGGAGTGGTCGAAGCGCCGCCCCTCGCAGACCTCGCACACGGTGGAGACGCCCGCCATCACGCCGAGGTCGGTGTAGATCACGCCGGCCCCGTTGCAGTTCGGGCAGGCGCCCTCGGAGTTGGCGCTGAACAGGGCCGGCTTCACCCCGTTCGCCTTGGCGAAGGCCTTCCGGATCGGCTCCAGCATCCCGGTGTACGTGGCCGGATTGCTGCGTCGCGAGCCCCGGATCGCGCCCTGGTCCACCGCGACGACCCCCTCGCGGGGCGCGACCGACCCGTGGATCAGCGAGCTCTTGCCCGACCCGGCGACCCCCGTCACCACGACCAGGACCCCGAGCGGGATGTCGACATCCACGTCCTGCAGGTTGTGCTCGGACGCGCCCCGCACCTCCAGCGCACCGCTCGCGGTCCGCACGGTCTCCTTCAGCCGCGCACGGTCGTCCAGATGCCGCCCGGTGAGCGTCCCGCTCGCGCGCAGGCCCTCGATCGTCCCCTCGAAGACGACCTCGCCGCCCGCAGAGCCGGCGTGCGGCCCCAGGTCGACCACATGGTCGGCGATGGCGATCGCCTCCGGCTTGTGCTCGACCACCAGCACCGTGTTGCCCTTGTCGCGCAGCTGCAGCAGCAGCTCGTTCATGCGCTGGATGTCGTGCGGATGCAGGCCGACCGTCGGCTCGTCGAAGACGTACGTGATGTCGGTGAGCGACGACCCGAGGTGGCGGATCATCTTCGTCCGCTGCGCCTCGCCGCCTGACAGCGTCCCGGAGGCACGGTCGAGCGAGAGGTAGCCGAGCCCGATGTCGACGAACGAGTCGAGCAGGTGCTGCAGGTTGGTGAGCAGCGGCGCCACGGACGGCTCGTTCAGCCCGCGCACCCAATCCGAGAGGTCCGTGATCTGCATGGCGCACGCGTCGGCGATGCTGACGCCCGCGATCTTCGAGGATCGCGCACCCTCGCTCAACCGCGTCCCGCCGCATTCCGGACAGGTCGCGAAGGTGACCGCACGCTCGACGAACGCCCGGATGTGCGGCTGCATCGCCTCCACGTCCTTCGACAGCATCGACTTCTGGACCTTCGGGATGAGCCCCTCGAAGGTCAGGTTGATGCCGTTGATCCTCACCTTCGTCGGCTCGCGGTACAGGAAGTCGTTCAGCTCGGTCTCGCTGTAGTCGCGGAGGGGCTTGTCCGGATCGAAGAAGCCCGACTCGCTGAAGATCCGCACCGACCAGCCGTCGGCCGTGTAGCCGGGGACGGTGATGGCGCCCTCGACGAGCGACTTGCTCTCGTCGTACAGCTGGGCGAGGTCGAGGTCCGTGACCGTCCCCATCCCTTCGCAGCGCGGGCACATCCCTCCCGTCTGAGCGAACTCCCGCTTCTCGGTCTTGCCGCCGACCGTGATGGCGCCGCTGCCGGTGAGCGACGGGATGTTGAACGAGAACGCCTGCGGGGAGCCGATGTGCGGCTGCCCGAGCCTGCTGAACAGGATGCGCAGCATCGCATTCGCGTCGGTCACCGTGCCCACGGTCGAGCGCACATTCGCGCCCATCCGTTCCTGGTCGACGATGATCGCGGTGGTCAGTCCCTCGAGGACGTCGACATCGGGCCGCGACAGGGACGGCATGAACCCCTGCACGAACGCGCTGTAGGTCTCGTTGATCATCCGCTGCGACTCGGCCGCGATCGTGGCGAACACCAGCGAGCTCTTGCCCGAACCGGAGACCCCGGTGAACACCGTCAGCCGCCGCTTGGGCAGTTCGACGCTCACATCCTTGAGGTTGTTCTCCCGTGCCCCCTGGACACGGATGAGGTCGTGGCTGTCAGCCGCTGCGGTCATCGTCGATTCCCTCCATCGCGTCCGAACCACGATAGATCAGGAGGCGTCGCCCGGGTGGAGAACCCGGTAGCGGAGCCGCGCGAACTGCCCTATAGCGGTCGCCGACTCCAGGCGGAGCCGATCCGACTCCACCCGGCGCGGGAACAGCGGCGCGCCACCGGCCAGTGCGACCGGAGCGATCGAGACGGCCAGCTCGTCCAGCGCATCCGCGTCGAAGAACTGCCCCGCCAGGTCTCCGCCTCCGACCACCCAGATGTCCCCGTCGCCCGCCGCCTCGCGGATGGCCGGCAGCGCATCGGACACCGGCCCGGAGACGAAGCGGATGTCCGCCCCCTGGGGAACCGGCAGCTCGCGGTGGGTGAACACGAACGCCGGGCGCGTTCCGTGGAACTCCTGCCAGCGCTCCGGGTGCGCCAGGATGTCGGTCTCGCGCAGCACCCACTCGTAGGTCGTGCGCCCCTCCACCATGACGGTCGCCTCCGTGGGAAGCAGCTCCGGATCGGGAACCTCCCCACCCGGCACCGCGAACAACCACGCCAGCGAGTCGTGCTCATCCGCGATCCACCCGTTGAGTGTCGCGGCGGTGTCGAAGACGATTCTCCCCATGCCGGCCAAAGTACCGGCGACCACCGACACAGTGGGAGCATGGGGCGCATGGATGCCGTCGACGCCCTGAACGAGATCGCCTTCTGGCTGGAGCGCGAGCTCGCCCCGAGCTTCAAGGTTCAGGCCTTCCGCCGTGCGGCGGCCACCATCGCCCCGCTGGATCCCGCGGAGCTGGGGAAGCGGGGTGGCGAGGGCAAAATGAAACACAAGAAGGGGAGTGGCGAATGGAACTTCC
>NZ_JBNDHX010000025.1:0-40217 GCF_056755275.1 Leifsonia sp. HAY1-4F | reverse complement strand
CGCCTCCGTGGTGCGTACGGTCGGCCTGGACATCGCCGCGCACTCCGAGCGGGCGAACTCGCAGCCGTTCCAGTACCGGCCGCTTATCGATGGCCGTCACGCCGGTCGAGCCCGAATCGGGAAGCAACTGCGCGACCCGGCACACCGCGAGAATCTCAGCCATGCGGTCAGTATCCCAGAGGCACCGATCCGTACCGAGGCGCGCGCTTCCTGCACTGCGCGCACATTAAGGTCGCTTCTCTCACCAGGACGCAACGATTCACCATAAACTCAGGCCCGTGGACAACCTCGATCGCAGCATCCTCGACCTGCTCCGCCAGAACGCGCGCGCGGGCTACGGCGACATCGGCTCAGTGGTGGGCCTGTCGGCCTCCGCCGTGAAGCGACGCGTGGACCGCCTGGTCGCCGATGGAGTGATCCGTGGCTTCACCATCCAGGTCGACCCGGCGATCGACGGCATGAGCACCGAAGCCTACGTCGAGCTGTTCTGCCGCGGCACCGTGTCGCCGGAGGAGCTGCTGCGCATCCTGTCCGCCGTTCCGGAGGTGGTGGACGCCGGGACCGTCACGGGAAGCGCCGACGCCATCGTCCACATCCGCTCCCGCGACATCCCGAGCCTGGAGGCGGCGCTCGAGAAAGTGCGGCTGGCGCCGAACGTGGACCACACGCGCAGCGCGATCGTACTGTCGCGCCTGATCAACCGCGGCAACCTCTGAGCGCTCCGGCGTCGCAAATCTTCAAGAGATCCGCCGAACGAGGGATGAGACTGGCCGCATGACCACCACCGCACGAGCCGACATCCATATCGACGCCTCCCGCGAGCGCCTCTGGGAGGCCCTCACCGACCCCGACCAGATCGAGAAGTACCTGTTCGGAAGCCGGGTCTCGACGGACTGGAAGCCGGGCAGCCCGATCGTCTACCGCGGCGACTGGGAGGGCAAGCCGTACGAGGACAAGGGGACCATCCTCGAGGTCGTCCCCGGCGAGCGCCTCGTCAGCAGCTACTTCAGTCCGCTGAGCGGCAAGCCGGATGCGCCCGAGAGCTACGTGACGCTGACGTACGCCCTCTCCGACGAACCCGAGGGCGGCGAGGGTCCCGGCACCCGGGTGACCTTCACGCAGGACGGCTGCGCCGACGACGCGGAAGCGGAGCGTCTCAGCGGCAACTGGCGGATGGTCCTCGAGTCGCTGAAGTCCGTCGTCGAGGACGACTGACGGCGTTCTGCGAGAACATTCAGCCCGCGCTCAGCCTGCAGCGGTCCATCCCGAGCGGCAGCACGGTGAACAGTGGCACGATGGGCGCATGAAGCTGCTCGTTGTCGAAGACGATCCGGACATGGGAGGCCTCGTCCAGCGTGGCCTCGCGGCCGAGGGGTACGACGTCACACTCGTCACCAACGGTGTGGATGCGCTGATCGCCCTCCGCGGCGACAGCTACTCGGCTGCGGCGGTCGACGTCATGCTGCCCGGGATGAGCGGATTCGAGCTGTGCCGGCACATCCGCGAGGCGTCCAATCCGATGCCGATCCTGCTGCTGACGGCGCGGGATGCCATCGAGGACCGCGTCCACGGCCTCGACTCGGGCGCCGATGACTACCTGACGAAGCCGTTCGCCTTCGCCGAGCTCGCCGCCCGCGTGCGCGCCCTGCTGCGCCGCGAGCCCACCGGGATGCGACCCCAGGTGACGGTCGGCCGGCTCACGATCGACTCGCACGAGCACCAGGCGCTCGTCTCCGGTCACGAGATGCCGCTGAGCCGCCGGGAGTTCACCCTGCTGCGGCTGTTCGCCACCAACCCGGACAAGACGCTGTCACGTTCCGACATCCTCGAGTCGGTGTGGGGGACCACCGACAACATCGGCACGAACGTCATCGACCAGTACGTCTCCTACCTGCGCAAAAAGCTGGATGCGGCGGGCGCCGGGCTGTCGATCGTCACCGAGCGCGGCCGCGGCTACCGGTTGGACGCCCGCAACGCGGCCGACGGCAGGCGGTCCAGCGAGGGGACGGAGTCGGCGGCCAGCACGCACGACGCGGCCTCGATGCCGTGAGCTGGCTGCGGCGCCTGTCGATCACGGCGCGGATCACGATCGGGAGTCTGATCGTCGCCGCGCTGTTCGGACTGGTCGCCGTCGTCATCATCCGCATCGGGGTGTCATCCATCCTCCACAACGCCACCGTCACGCTGCTGAGCAACGATGTGGCTGCGCCCGCCCAGTCGCTGCTGACCAAGCCGACGGGGCCCTTCGATCTCCCCGGCGGGGGTCAGGAGCTCGCCATCGTCGATGCGCAGGGCTCCATCCTCTCGTCCACCATGCCGGACGGGCTGGAGGACCGCATCCACACGCTGATCCGGCTGGGCGCCGACCCCCACAGCGTCCAGGTGGGCGACGACCACTACCTCGTCCTCACCCGGAGCGTCGCGACCCCGAACGGCCTGATGCACGTCGTGGCGGCCCGCAACGACGAGACCACGGCGCTGATCCTGGACCGGCTGACGGCGGCGCTCCTGGCGGGAGCGGGCATCCTGATCTTCGCGTTCGGCGGCGCGTCCTGGCTCCTGGCGCGCACGGCGCTCCGACCGGTCAGCAGGATGCGCGAGCAGGCCGATCGCATCGCGGGTTCGACACCGGACGAACCCGGGCTGCTGCCGGTCGGGCCGGCGCAGGACGAGCTGTCCGAGCTCGCGACGACACTCAACGACCTGATCCTGCGGCTGCGGGCGTCGGCGGACCGCGAGCGGCAGATGGTGTCCGATGCCAGCCACGAGCTGCGCACCCCCTTGGCGGTCCTGCGGGGCCAGCTCGAGCTCGCGGAGTTGGATGCGGGGGATCCGGATGCGCTCCTGACCGACATCCGGTCGTCGCACACCACCGCGATCCGGCTGGCCCAGCTCGCGAACAACCTGCTGGAGCTGTCCCGGATCGAGGCCGGCCCGTCGAGCGGACGCATCGACTGGCGCACCCTCGTGGACGAGTTGACGGATGCCATCGACCGGGCACGGCTTCTCGTCAGCAGTGACGACGAGGCGGCGGGGATCTCCGTCGACTTCGAGTACGACCCGCGACGGCGGCCCGATCGGGGAGCGCGCGTCGCGCTGTCGCCCACGGACTTCGGCCGCATCCTGGACAACCTGCTGGGGAACGCGATCACGGCGATCCGCGCATCGGGCGATGAACGGCCGGAGGCCACCGTCACGGCATCGCTGGTCCTGACGCTCGACGAGAGCGGCGGAGAGGCCGCTGTTCTCACGGTGACCGACACGGGGCCGGGGATGCCGGAGGAGTTCATCCCCGTGGCGCTGGACCGGTTCACGCGGGCGGACGGGGCGCGCACCGGTCAGTCGGGTGGCGGCCTGGGGCTGGCGATCGTGGGCGCGCTCGCGGATGCGGCGGGGGGCCGTGTCGTCCTGGCGAACGGGCGGCCGTCCGGGCTGACCGTCAGGGTGACCCTGCCGATCCGCCGGGACTGAGGAGGCTCCCCTCGGTCAGTGACCGGTTCGGTCGGAGTCGACGCCGGCGTCGGGCCCTTCGTCGAGTCGGTCGAGCGCCGCCAGGTCCTCTGCATCCAGTTCGAAGTCGAAGACGGCGAGGTTCTCGGCCATGCGCTCCGGGTTCCGGGACTTCGGGATCGCGACCAGTCCGTTCTGGACGTGCCAGCGCAGGACGATCTGGCTCGGCGTCCGTCCGTGCTTCTCGGCCAGCCCGGCGAGCACTGGTTCGGCGAGGAGGTCGCCGCTGCCCCCGATGGGACTCCACGATTCGGTCACGATGCCGTGTTCGGTGTCATAAGCCCGCTGCTCGCGTCGTGGAATGGCCGGACTCAGCTGGATCTGGTTGACCGCCGGCACCACGCCCGTCTCCGCGATGATCCGATCGAGGTGGGCCGGTTTGAAGTTCGAGACGCCGATGGCGCGCGCCTTTCCCGTCTCGCGCAACCGGATGAACGTCTCCCAGGTCGACACGTACTGGTCGCGCTGCGGCAGCGGCCAGTGGATGAGCAGCAGGTCGACGTAGTCGAGGCCGAGCCTCTGGAGGCTGGCCTCGAGCCCGGAGACCGCACGGTCGTCGCCCTGGTAGACGCCGTCGAGCTTGGTGGTCACGAACCACTGGTCGCGCGGCACTCCGCTTGCTGACAGTCCGCGGCCGACTCCCACCTCGTTCCCGTACTTCACCGCCGTGTCGACGTGCCGGTAGCCGATCGCCGCGGCGGCCACGACCGCTTTCTCGACCTCCGCATCGTCGAGGGGCCACGTCCCCAGGCCGAGTTGAGGGATGCGGCCCCCGCCGTCGAGCGCGAGCGAAGGGATGGATGCGGTCCTGTCCGTCACGGTACGTGCCTTTCTCTTCGGGGCGAGCGTGCTCTAGATGACCCCGTCGGAGAGGTGACTGGGGTTGCCGAAGCGATGGTTGGTGATCGAAATGGCCTGCTCGCGGAGGAAGGTCAGCAGCTCGACCCTCCCGGACGGGGTGACCGGTCCGCTGTAGACCGCGACATCCGGGCTTCCGCCCAGAGCCGCGGCGAGCGCCCTCGAGTCTCCCCCGATGAGCCGGATCCGGTGGGCGCCGATCCGCCGAGCGCGGACCCTCGACAGCCAGTGCGCATCGGACTCGACGACGACCTCGACCTCGCGCTCCCGCAGCAGGGCCAGCGTGCCCCGCGGCAGCGCCACCGGGGTGCTGACCGTGAACGCCGACCGCGCCACCGTCCCCGCGGCCATCACGCGGAGGAGCTCCGGGAGGGAGCTGCCCTCGGACAGCCGTATCGCGACCGTAACGGGCCGGTAGCGGAACAGGTTCCGCTCGATGCCGAGCCCGGATACATCCTTCACCCGGTGGTATTCGGTGGCTACGGCGATCGCGTCGCTCAGAGCGGAGCGGCGGACCAGGTCGAACGACGGATAGTCCATGGACGCCTGCCCGGACTCGATGAGCTGGGACACCCGCGGCTCGAGTCCGCGCAGGTGCAGGCTGGAGCTCGAATGGCCGGCCTCCGGAACCCACGTCCCGAGGCCCAGCAGATAGTTCGGGCCGCCGGCTTTGGCTCCGGTCCCCGCGGACGACCGCTTCCAGCCGCCGAACGGCTGGCGCCGTACGATCGCTCCCGTGATGCCGCGATTCACATAGAGGTTCCCCGCCTCCACGGTGTCGAGCCACTGGGCGAGCTCGCCGGAATCCAGGGAATGCAGCCCGGCGGTCAGCCCGTACTCGACGGCGTTCTGGAACCGGATCGCCTCCTCCAGGTCCCGTGCCGTCATGACCCCGAGCACCGGGCCGAAGAACTCAGTGAGATGGAAGTAGGATCCGGGCTGCACCCCGGTCCGGACACCGGGCGACCAGAGCCGCCCGGTGTCGTCCAGACGCTTCGGTTCGACGAGCCACTCCTCGCCCGCCCCGAGGGTCGTGAGCGCGTGCAGCAGCTTTCCGGTCGCTGGCTCGATGAGCGGGCCCATCTGGCTGGCCGGATCCTGCGGATAGCCGACCCGGAGGGTCGTCGTCGCATCCACGAGCTGGCTTCGGAACCGGTCGGACGTGGCCACCGAACCGACGAGGATGAGGAGGCTCGCGGCCGAGCACTTCTGGCCGGCATGTCCGAAGGCACTCTTCACGATGTCCGCCACGGCGAGGTCGTAGTCGGCGCTCGGCGTCACGATGATCGCGTTCTTGCCGCTGGTCTCGGCATGCAGGGGCAGATCGGGCCGCCACGAGCGGAACAGCGTGGCGGTCTCGTACGAGCCGGTCAGGATCACCTGATCGACGCGAGGGTCGGAGATCAGCTGCCGGCCGAGTTCGTTCTCGGGAACGTCGGCCAGCACCAGCAGCTCTCGAGGGACCCCGGCCTCCCACAGCGCCTCCACCATCACAGCGGCGGAGCGCCGTGCCTGCGGTGCCGGCTTGATGACGACGCCGCTGCCGGCCGCCAGCGCCGCCAGCACGGACCCTGAGGGGATCGCGACCGGGAAGTTCCAGGGCGGCGCGACGACGGTGAGCGACGACGGAACGAATCGCGCGCCTTGCACGGTATCGAGCTCGCGCGCCTGTGACGCGTAGTAGTGCGCGAAGTCGACCGCTTCGCTGACCTCCGGGTCGGCTTCGCCGATCGTCTTGCCGGTCTCGGCGGCCATGACCTCGATCAGCCGGTCGCGATTCGCCTCCAGCGCGTGGCCTGCGCGGTCGAGGGTCGCCGCCCGGTCGTGACCGCTTCGCCGCCCCCACGCGACTCCGGCCCGCGAGACGCTCCCGAGAATGGCGTCGAGGCGGTCCGCGTCACTCACCCTCGCGGCGGCGATGGTGTCGACACCCAGGGTCGAGGTGGCGGAGCGCGCGAGAATGCGCCGTCCCCACGCGCGGTTCGCCGCCCGTGACGGGTCGGTGTCCGGCGCATTGCGGAAGACCTCCGCTTCCGGCGCTGCGGTCGCCGACGCAGCCGCTCCGGTCTCGGACCCGGATGCGGTCGGCGGTGGCAGCTCGATACCGTCCGACCCCCGGGTCAGCCCGAGGACGACACTCGTCAGGCCGTCGTCGGCGGGCGCCGACGTCTGGACCGCGGCCGGACGGGTGAACGGCCGCCCGGACGCCGCCTCCCACTCCCGTGTGCGGTCCTGCTGGCGGTGCGGCACGGGCGCCGCGCCTCGCGGGCCGGAGTCCGACTCCAGCTCGGCGACGGACGCCAGGAACCGCTCGCGCTCGCGGGCGAACAGTGCCGGATCGGAGCCCAGCCGATGGATCGCCGACATGAAGTTCTCGGGGCTGGCGTTCTCCTCGAGCCGACGGATGAGGTACGAGATGGCCACGTCGAACTCGCGCGGATCGACCACAGGTGTGTAGAGCAGGAGCTCGCCGACGGTGCGCTTCACCGCCTCGGCCTGGGCGGTCGCCATCCCCAGCAGCATTTCGAAGTCGATCCGCGACGTGACCCCGCGGCGCGATGCGAGCAGCCACGCATACGCGATATCGAACAGATTGTGGCCTGCGACGCCGATCTTCACCGCATCCACGTGCTCGGGCGTCAGCGCCCAGTCGAGGACGCGCTTGTAGTTCGCGTCGGTGGCCTGCTTGGTCCCGTACGTGGCGAGCGGCCAGCCGTGGATCGCCGTATCCACCCGCTCCATCGCGAGGTTCGCGCCTTTCACGAGACGGACCTTGACCGGGGCTCCCCCGGCTATGCGTCGCTGAGTCGCCCATTCGGTCAGGGACTGCAGGGCGTCGAGCGCATCCGGCAGGTATGCCTGGAGCACGATTCCCGCCTCCAGCCGGAGGAGCTCGGGCCGGCTGAGGATCGTCGTGAAGACAGCGACGGTGAGGTCGAGGTCGCGGTACTCCTCCATGTCGAGGTTGATGAACTTCGGGGTGGGCGACGTCGCAGCGTACTCGTAGAGCGGCGTCAGCCGCTCGACCACACGTTCGACGGTCTCGTCGAACGACCACATCGAGACCTGCGACACGATCGACGACACCTTGATGGACACGTAATCCACATCGTCACGGGCGAGCAGCGCTCGCGTCCCCTCCAGTCTGCGCAGCGCCTCCTTCTCGCCGAGCACGGCCTCCCCCAGGAGGTTGAGGTTGAGTCGCGCGCCGTGGCCCTGCGGGTCGCCGGGCGCCCGGAGCCGCGCGATCGCGGGCCCGAGCTTCTCCGGGGTGGCATCCACCACCAGGTGGCCGACCATGTCACGCAGCACGCGGCGTGCTATCGGGATCACCACCCACGGAAGCACGGGTCCGAAGGCGCCGCCCACCCAGATCGCCAGCCGCAGATACCAGGGCAGGAACGCAGGGATGCGTCTCGCGAGGCGCTGGAGGTTGTTCCCCGCGACGAAGACGTCCTGCGGACGGGCGACACCGTCGACGAACCCGACGGCGAAATCGAGACCGTGCGGATCGCTGAGAACACCGGCGAGCCGTTCCGCCGCCGGGTCCTGTCGGGGCGCGTGGCCGTCTCCGGCTCGCGCGCTCTCGGCGAGCCAACGCTGCACCAGCTCGACCGCCTCGTGAGCGATCTCTGCCGGCCGCACCGCGGTGTCATCCGTTCTGTCGACCATGATGACGACACTATTACCCGGCGCTGGGCGCTCCGGGAACCGTCCGGAGATTGTGGATAAGTCCTAGAGTCGAGTCCATGACCGACGGCCCCTCCTCCCCCTCCTCCGCGACCCACGACATCGTCATCGTCGGCGGAGGTCATAACGGCCTCACCGCGGCCGCGTACCTCGCGCGGGCCGGCAGGTCCGTCATCCTGCTCGAGCGGCTGGACGAGGTAGGAGGGGCGGCCGTCAGCGCCCAGGCATTCCCAGGTGTCGAAGCTCGGCTCTCCCGCTATTCCTATCTCGTGAGCCTGCTGCCACAGCGGATCGTCGAAGACCTCGGTCTCGACATCCGGTTCGCCCGGAGGCGCTACTCCTCGTATACGCCGGTTCCCGGCGATCCGGACGGCCGCGGGCTCCTGATCGACAACTCCGATCCGCAGGCGACGGAGGCATCCTTCGCAGGAATCGACGCAGCGGAGGACAGTGCCGGCTTCGCTTCGGTGTACGAGAGCACAGGAGAGCTGGCACGCGCCCTCTGGCCCACGCTGACCGAACCCCTGCTCACGCGTTCAGAGGCCCAGGCGCTGGTCGGGAACGACGAGGTGTGGCAGGCGATGATCGAGCGGCCGATCGGCGAGTTCATCCAGTCGCGACTCGCGAGCGACCTCGTCCGCGGCGTGGTCGCCACCGATGCCCTGATCGGCACGTTCGCAAGCCTGTCCGATCCCGGCCTCGACCAGAACCGGTGCTTCCTGTACCACGTGATCGGTCAGGGCACCGGCGAATGGGATGTTCCCATCGGCGGCATGGGCGCTGTCACCGGCGAGCTCGCCCGTGTCGCCCGCGAATCCGGCGCCCGCATCGTCACAGGAGCGGAGGTGACCCGGATCGACCCGGACGGAACCGTCGAATACCGGCGCAACGGCCACGAGCGACGCGTCGAAGGCCGCCACGTCCTGGTCAACGCGGCCCCGGAGATCCTCGACAAGCTGCTCGAGGAATCGCCGGAACCGCCACGAAGGAGGGCCGAGGGCGCACAGGTCAAGGTGAACCTGCTCCTCGAGCGACTGCCCCGGCTTCGGGACGCGGACCTCGACCCGAGGGCGGCATTCGGCGGGACCTTCCACATCAACGAGACCTACACGCAGCTGGAGGAGGCCTACTCCGGCATGACCAGGGGCGTGATGCCCGAGCTGTTCCCCTGCGAGATCTACTGCCATACGCTCGCCGACCCGAGCATCCTCGACCCTGAGCTCGCAGAATCGGGCGCCCACACCATCACCGTCTTCGGTCTGCACACCCCCGACCGCTGGCTCTCGGACGAGAACAACGATGCGACCAGGCAGAGGCTTCAGGATGCGGTGCTCGCCTCTCTGAACTCGGTTCTCGCCGAGCCTGTCGAAGGCCTTCTGATGCGCGACGCCGACGGGAACCCCTGCATCGAGACCAAGACGACGCGGGACCTGGAGCAGGCGCTGGCCATGCCGGGCGGGAACATCTTCCACGGGCCGCTCTCCTGGCCCTTCGTGGACGACGACGAGCCGCTCGCGACTCCTGCGCAGCGGTGGGGAGTCGCGACCCACCATCCGCGCATCCTGCTGTGCGGGGCCGGGGCCCGACGCGGCGGGGCGGTCAGCGGCCTCGGCGGGCACAACGCCGCCATGGCGATCCTCGAAGGATGAGAGCCCTCGAAGCGCGCCCCCTGCCTATTCCTTGCCGGCGTGACTAAGGTATGGATCACCAGAGGCTGAGCCGACGGAGGTCACCATGATGCCGCAGCCGACAGGAAGACTCGTCCGCAAGGACGACGGGGTCTACCTCGTCCTCGACCGGATGTTCAAGGCTCCCATCGAGGAGGTGTGGGCCTATTTCAGCCGTTCGCCGCGGTTGGCGGAATGGCTCGGGGAGTACAAGGGCACGGGTTCGACCGGCGCCGTGAAGTTCCGCATGACCGTGGACGGCGAGCCGGCCGAATGGCAGGACGTGTCCATCATGGAATGCACCGCGCCCCATCGCCTCCATGCCGACGTCGGGCCGGCCGGCACATCGCACCGGATGTTCGTGCATCTCACGGAGGCGAGTGGGCACACGGCGGTCACGTTCGGCCGTCGCCTGCGTTCGGTCGTCGGCGAGGCCGACGACGGCCCCCGCTGGGACTACTATCTCGACCGCCTGGTCGCCGCGCACGATCGCAAACCGATGCCCGACTGGCACAGCTATGGTCCAGTCATGCGGGAGCACTACCGTACCCTCTGCAGAGAACTCGACCGGGACCTCCGCTCGGAGCGCCTCGCGGCAGCGCGATCGGGAATCACCGAGTAGCCCGCGAGCAGCGACGACCGGGGCGACCGGACGTCACGCCGCTCAATGCGAGCGGTGGTCCTGCAGCGCCACCCGCGGCCCGCGCCGCTGAAAGCGGAACCCGCTCGCGAAGATGAGCCGGACCACGCGCTGCCGATGTCCCGCCCACGGCGCGAGCAGTTCGAGCATGCCGTCGTCGTCCACCCGTCGCCCGATGAGCGCCTCGCCGACCTGGTGCGCGAGGTGGTAGTCGCCGACGGAGACGAGGTCGGGGTGCCCGTGCGAGCGCTGAAGCGTCTCCGCCGCCGTCCACCTGCCGACGCCGGGAATCGTCTCGAGTGCGGACTCCGCCGCGTCGAGCGTTCCCGCCCTCCGAACGGCGCGCTCGAGGGAGGGGGCGACGGCCAGGACCGCCTGGATCGCACGCGCCCGTCGCGGGTCCACACCCGCCCGGTGCCACTCC
This sequence comes from Leifsonia sp. HAY1-4F, assembly GCF_056755275.1. Taxonomy (NCBI): domain Bacteria; kingdom Bacillati; phylum Actinomycetota; class Actinomycetes; order Micrococcales; family Microbacteriaceae; genus Leifsonia; species Leifsonia sp. HAY1-4F. The sequence continues at coordinate 29,428 of NZ_JBNDHX010000025.1, read as the reverse complement.
CACGAGGGGATGCCCCGCCACTGCTCCAGTGTCGGCGCGACGCGCATCCCTTCGGGTGCCGGACCGGGAGCAGGCTCGCCGTACCACCGGAGCAGTCGCGACCATGACCGGTACGCCTCGATGCTGGTGACCCGCTGCTCGATGATCGCGGGGAGAAGCGCCTCCAGAATCAGCCCTGTCCTCGCCAGCCGGAGGCCAGGATTGCGCCGCCTGCTGTCCTCGAGCAGGGGATGACCTCTCACGTCCAGGTCCGACCAGTCATCGCTGCGCCCGAGCAGCTCCGGCACGCCGGCGATCGCCCACTCCGCCCCCGGTCCCCAGGCGAACGCTGCGACACCACCTTCCGCAGACGCAAGCTGCATGCGGAGCGTCGCCGCACCCGCCGGTGTCCGCCAGGTGCGCCAGACACCGCGCAGATCCCATGTCGTGGTCGGATCGTACGGGCCACGGCCCAGCTGGCCCAGGATGCTGCCCAGGTCCACCCGACCGGCGGGGCGATACACCGTCTCGGCGTCCGGGGCCGCAGCCAAGGCGACCGTCCCGGCTGCCGCGCTTGCCGCATCCGCCGCCGTGTCGCGGGGAGCGGGCAGCAGGGCGGTCATGCAGGAATGCTACGTCACCCCGCTGACGCCGGGGCCCCGGGTCTTCCCGGATGTCGGTGGGGTCCTTTACATTTTCTGCCATGGGAATCGAACTCGAATCGTCTGCGGTCGCGCGCCTGCGCGACTCCATCGCCGGCACCGTCTACCTCCGCGGGGAGGAGGGCCTCGCCGCCGAGGTCGCCTGCTTCAACACGGCGATCCGCCACGACCCCGACATCGTCGTCGCCGCGACGAGCGAGGGCGATGTCGCCGAGGCGGTGCGGTTCGCCCGCGCCGCCGCGCTCCCCGTTCGTGTCCAGGCCACCGGGCACGGCGCCGAGTCGCCCATCTCCGGAGGCATGATCGTGTCGACGCGTGGTCTCGACGGCCTGTCCATCGACGCCGAGGCCGGGCTGGCCCGCATCGGTGCCGGCGTGCGCTGGGCACCGGTCATCGTGGCCGCCGCTGAGCACGGACTCGCTCCCGTCACCGGCTCGTCGACGAGCGTCGGCGCGGTCGGTTACACCCTGGGCGGCGGAATCGGACCGCTCGCCCGCCGCTACGGCTTCACAGCGGACTGGGTGCGCGGCTTCCGCGTCGTCACGGCCGACGGCGCCATCCAAACGGCCGACGCCGGCACCAACCCCGAACTGTTCTGGGCGCTGCGCGGCGGCAAAGGCGGTCTCGCGATCGTCACCGAGATGACCCTCGAACTCATCCCCCTGCGCTCGCTCTACGGCGGGAGCGTCTTCTTCGAAGGCGGTGCGATCGAGCCCGCGCTCCGCGCCTGGGTGGACTGGTCGACGGAGCTGCCGGATGAGGCCACGACCTCGGTCGTCCTCCTCAGCATCCCCGATGTGGATGGGCCCCCGCCGCCCCTGCGCGGCCGTACCGTCCTCAGCGTCCGCTTCGCCTATCCAGGGGACGCGATCGAGGGCGAGAGCCTGTTCGCCCCGATTCGAAGCGCAGCACCGGTGTATCTGGACTTCGTGGCCGAGATGCCGACGACGGCGATCGCGAGCATCCACAACGATCCGGAGGAGGGCGCACCGAGCTGGATCCGCGGTTACATGCTCGACTCCTTCGATCAAGATGCTGTCGACGCACTCCTCGAACTCGCAGGACCGGGCTCCGGATCGCCCTTCCTCGCGGTCGAACTCCGCCAGCTCGGCGGGGCCACGGCACGCGACCCCGAAGACGGCACCTCTGTGGGAGGCCGCGACAGCGCGTTCACCCTCAGCCTGCTCGCCGCGAACCCGGCCACGTTCGCCGAGGCGGCACCCGATCGTGCGCGCGCGATCGCGAACGCCCTCCAGGACCAGATCTCCTCCGTCACGAATGTGAACCTCGCGGGCGACATCGCCGATCGGGCGGCATTCGAGAAGGTCTGGCCCCCGGCTGTCTTCGAGAGGCTGGAAGCGGTCCGGCGCGAATGGGACCCGGAGCGGGTCTTCGCCTTCGGGCCGGTCTGACCTACGGCGCGCTCCCCGACGCGCCCCGCTTCACTCGCTCCAGACGCTCGGCGCATCCACGCGGGTGGAGGGGAGCGCGGCGTCGGCTCCCCACTCGCGCAACCACTCCGGCACGGTGACGTCTGTCGGCGACGGGCCCACCGCCTCCAGCAACTCGTCGATCGTGACGACGCCACCGCTGCGCTTGAGGAAGCGCCCGCGGATGAAGGCCTGGGTGTAGATCTCGCCGTCGACCGTGAAGCGCTGTTCGACGTAGACGGCTTTCTCGTCGAAGCCGAGGATGCGCGACTCCACCACGAACGGCTGCCACAGCTCCAGCGACTTCCGGAAGGAGATCGTCTCCGACGCGACCACGGGATACCAACCGCGCTTCGCGAAGATCGCCCACACGCCGTTGCGCCGCAGCAGATCGAAGCGCCCGATATCCGCGATCGACAGGTACACCCCGTTGTTCATATGCCTCAGGATGTCGAGGTCGGTCGGCAGCACACGGAACCTGGTCCGCGCCACATCCCAGTGATCGAGCCGCGCGCCGAAGCGCGAGAGGATGGCATGGAGCATCGTCCGGAAGATCATGTGCACCCGATCATGGTAGTGATCCGCACGCGAATGGTCGCATGCGTTGTGCACTCTCTCCAAATAACGCGGAGGCCGAGTGGAGGCGTCTTGTGCGTTACGCATCAGGCGCCTGTCCGCCGGGGCGCCAGGGCGGCGGTCCCTCAGCGGGTGAGCGGGACCTCCAGCATGCTCACACCGGCGGGCGGCGCGGACAGCGCTTGGTCCAGTTCGCCCTTCGTGCGAGCGATGCTGTGATGCCAGCCATACGCCCGGGCGAGCGAGGCGAGATCGACCGACTGCGGCGTATACAGGACGCGATCGAACGTCTCCGCCGACGCGCTGCCCGCCACTTCCAGCCCGTCGAAGATCGTGCCTCCGCCGTCATTGCCGACGACCACCTGCAGGTGGGGATGACGTTCGCCCGCGCCGAGGAGCAGCGAGCCGGCGTCGTGCAGCACGGCCAGGTCGCCGAGAAGCACTCGGGTCACTCCACTCGGCATCCCGGCCTGCTCCGCCTCGGCCTGACTGGCGAGAGCGATGCCGGTGGCGGTCGCGATCGTGCCGTCGATCCCGGCGAGACCGCGGTTCGCGTGTACGACGATCTTCTTCCCCGGCACAATGCGATCGGCATCCCGGATGAGCCGGGAGGCGCCCAGGACCAGCCGATCATGCGGCCAGGTGTAGCGCCAGATCGTCTCCGCGAGCAGAGCCCGGGTGATCGGGGCGCGGATCGCCGCGAGTTCCGCGGTGGCGAAGGCGAGTGCGTCTGCCGGTTCGAACGAGCGCGCCTTCGCCACGTCCGGAGCCACCGCCGAAGGGTTCGCCAGCTGCTCCGCCTGCTCGGCGAGACGCCTGCTGGCGAACACCCACCGTCCGACCCAGCCGCGCACCTCCGGCGAACGCACATCGATTCCGTCGCCGACCCGCACGCCGCCGACGACGCGAGCACGGCGCCCCGGGTTGTAGGCCTGTGCACCGGTCGGAGCGACGACGATCACCTCCACGTCAGGGCGAGAGAGGAGGGCAGGGACCTCGCGGCTGAGCGTCGGATGCCCGAAGACGATCGCCCGCTCGACGGCGCCGCCGAAGGTGTCGTCGTGCAGCAGCTCACGGTAGGACGCGACCAGGCTCGGCCCGAAGCGCGCACCGCTCGATACCTCCGCCAGCAGCGGGAAGCCGCCCTCGCGGGCGAACTCCTCCGCGCGCGGACCGGCGTCGGCTCCGGCGACGACCACCGTCCGGCGTCCTCCGTCGATGGCGATGGTCTCACGCCCGAGAGCATCGGCGCCCGCCTGGGGCGGAAGACCGCTGACCACCGTCGCGGGAAACGGGGGGACCGCGACCGAGAGCGGTTCGCGGAACGCGACGTTCAGATGGACCGGTCCCGGATCCGCCGTCTCCGCTCCAACGGCGGATCGCACCGCCGCAAGCCCGAGCTCCGCCCCGCCGTTCCCTTCGGATCCGGACGCCTGCGCATCGACGTCGGCCGACCACCGCGCGGCCGCGCCGTACATCCCGTCCTGCTGGGTCGTCTGATTGGACCGGATGCCGCGCAACTCCTCCGGACGGTCGCCGGTCACGACGATCAGCGGTACTCCCGCCTCGTGCGCTTCGAGCACGGCGGGATGCACGTTCGCCGTCGCCGTTCCACTCGTGGTGATGACGACGGCCGGCGCCCCCGTCTCGCGCGCGAGGCCGAGGGCGAGGAAGCCCGCGGAGCGCTCGTCGATCCGGACATGCAGCCGGGCGGACCCCGACCTCTCGAGCTCCGCGGCGACCAGCGCGAGGGCTTGCGACCGCGAACCGGGGCTCACGACGAAGTCGCGGACTCCGTTCCGGACGAAGGCGGCCAGGAGCGCGATCGAGAAGTCGGTCGCCGGGTTGCCCGTGCGCACCCCTGCGACCGCGTCCGCAGCCCCCACCGTGTTGACTTCGCCCCGGTGTGGGCGGTCACCCATCCCGGCGGCCGGTCTGGTCGTTGTCGGGACCGTTGTCGTCGAGTTCGGCCAGTTCTTTCTCGAGCCGGCGGATGCGCTCCTCCTGGTCATGATCCAGGCGCAGCTTGCCGAGGAACGCAGGGTCGTCGTCGGGTGCCGTCACTCGACGCGCGAGGTCCGCCTTCCGGCGACCCCGACCGACCAGGAACCAGAGGATGCCGCCGACGATCGGGAAGAGGATGACCACGAGAACCCATACGGGCTTCGGGAGGCCACGCACTCGAGAACGGTCGAAGAGGGCGCAGTCGGCCACCGAATAGATATAGAACACCAGGGCTGCAACGCCGAGGGCTATCCAGAGGCGGACCATGGGTCAATCGTAACTCTCAGAGACGGTCTCTAAGCTGGGAGGGTGAAGCGGATTCCCTCTTGGATCACCTACACCGTGCTGCGCCTGCTGGTGTTCGCGGTGCCGCTCGCGATCCTGCTTCTGTTCGGCGTCGTCTGGTGGTTCTCGGTCATCGCGGCGGCTCTGATCGGACTCTGCCTGTCGTACATCTTCCTCACCCGGCCGCGCAACGCGGTCTCGTCAGAGCTGTACGCCGTCCGCCACCGCACCACGCCCTCACGGTCGGAAGACGACCAGGTTGAGGATGCTGCGGTCGACGCCGACGATTCGACCACACCCCCTCAGAACGCGTAGGCGACGCCGAGCGCGAGGCCGACCAGCAAGCCCGCGATGCTCGTGAGTTGAAGCGCGGTCACCAGTTCGCGGGGGGAACGTCCGAACAGCACGATGACGCACGCCGGCAGCGCGGCGAGCAGCGCGAACATCCCGAACCAGGCGAAGGGGTAGAAGACTGCCAGCACCGCGAGGATCCCGAACGGCACCAGGAGCAGCACGCAGAACAGGATGCGGGAGACGATCCGGCCGAGCAGCACCGCCAGAGTGCGCTTTCCGGCCTGCTTGTCCGCCGCGGCGTCCCGGATGTTGTTCACCATGAGCACTGCACACGCGATCAGACCCGCGATGACAGCGCCGTACCAGGCCTCCTGGTTGACGGTTCCCGCGAGCATGTACGTGGTGCCGGCGGTGGCGACGAGTCCGAAGAAGATGAAGACGAACACCTCGCCGAGCCCGTAGTAGCCGTACGGACGCTTGCCGCCGGTGTAGAACCAGGCGGCCGCAATCGCGGCCGCGCCGACGAGCAGCACCCACCAGTACTGCGTCAGGATGACGAGGATGAGTCCCGCCACGGCCGCGAGGCCGAAGAAGACGAGTGCGACGGTCAGGACGGCGCGGGGTGCGGCCCTCCCCGAGCCGGTCAGCCGACTCGGACCGACCCGGAACTGGTCCGTCCCCCGGACTCCGTCCGAGTAGTCGTTCGCGTAGTTCACGCCGATCTGCAGCAGGATCGCGACGGCAAGACAGAGCAGCGACCGTACCGGATGCCAGATGCCCGGTCCCTCCGCCACCTTCGCCGCGCCGACACCGATCAGCACCGGGGCGATCGCCAACGGCAGCGTCCGCAACCGCGCTCCGGCGATCCAGTCGGCCGCGGTGGCCGGCTTCGCCGCCGCGGCTGCTGCGCCCGGCCGTCTGCTCCGGCCGCCCCGGGGTCCGCGCGCCATGGGCGGCGTCATCCGTTCCATGCGTGGCTTGTTCTGACTCATCACAGGGCGAATCGTAACAACATCGGCTATGCCTCCGTTTCCCTCGCGACCTCGGCGAGCGCCAGCCGGTCGGGCTTGCCGCTCGACAACCGCGGCATTCGGGGCACCTCGACGAGCCGGGCGGGGGCCGCTGCTCGCCCGAGCTGCTCCGTCACGGCGCGGCGGATCGACGCGAGCCCGGTAGTCGCCGTCCCCTCAACGACGACCACGGGAACCTGTCCCCATTCGGCATGCCCGGTCGCGACGACCACCGCGTTCTCAAGCCGCGGGAGCTCCTTCACGACGCGCTCCACCGCATCCAGCAGGACCTTCTCGCCCCCCGAGATGATGACGTTGTCCGCTCGCCCGGACACGGTCACCCGCCCGTTCGGGTCGACCCCGCCGAGATCCCCCGTGCGGTACCACCGGAGACCGTCGCGCTCGTAGAACGATTCCGCGGTCCGCTCCGGATCGCCCAGATACCCCTCCGCGAGCACGGCTCCCGTGATCTCGAGGTGCCCCTCCACCTCGCGCACCACGGTCGTGCCGATCGGTGTCCCGTCGTAGACGCACCCGCCCGCCGTCTCACTCGACCCATAGGTCGCGACGACACGAGCACCCGCCAGTTCGGCACGCTCTCGGATCGCCGGACTCAACGCCTGCCCACCCACCAGGATGCCATCGAACCGTCTCAGGGCATCGGCCACCCTCCTCGATCCGCTCTCCGCGGCATCGAGCAGCCGGGTCAATTGGACAGGAACCAGCGAGGTGTATCGCGGCCCATTGTGCAGTCCGGCAGCGAGCTCCGCAAACCGCTCAGGGTCGAAATGCCCGGTCCCGTAGTACACGGGCTCCCTCTCGGCGGCGAGCGACCGAACCAGCACCTGTGCACCGGCGACGTAGTGCACCGGCAGCGCAAGCAGCCACTGCCCCTGGCCTCCGAGGGCGCCGGCGGAGGCCGCGGCGCTGGCGAGCAGAGCGTCCGCCGACAGGGCGACGCGCTTCGGCACTCCCGTCGAACCGGACGTCTCGATGACGAGCGCGACATTCTGCGCCACCAGCTCGCCCACGTCAGAGTTCGACTCGCCGGCACGCGACTTACCGGCCCGCGACTCACCGGCACGCGACTCACCGGCCCGCGGCAGGACCGCGTCGCCTCCGCCTGTCAACGCGTCCCGGAGCGCGACGAAGACGTCCTCCGGATGAGCAGCATCCACCACTTGCAATCGCCGTGTCATCCGCTCGCCCGCATCCACTCGCCCTAGCTCCACTCGCCTTGTGTCCGTTCGCCCCGCGTCCACGCGCCTCAGTACTGCCAGGGGAACGGCGACCAGTCCGGTTCGCGTTTCTCGAGGAACGCATCCCGGCCCTCCACCGCTTCGTCCGTCCCGTACGCCAGCCGGGTGGCCTCCCCGGCGAACAGCTGCTGCCCCACCATGCCGTCATCGACCGCGTTGAACGCGTACTTCAACATCCGGATGGCGGTCGGCGACTTCGTCAGGATCTCCTTGGCCCACTCCAGCGCAACGGTCTCCAACTCGGAGTGCGGGACCACCGCGTTGACCGCGCCCATCTCATACGCGCGCTGTGCCGAGTACTCGCGCGCCAGGAAGAACACCTCCCTGCCGAACTTCTGCCCGACCTGCCGAGCGAAGTAGGCAGAGCCGTATCCTCCGTCGAACGATCCGACATCGGCATCCGTCTGCTTGAAGCGACCGTGTTCGGCGCTCGCAATCGTCAGATCGCAGACGACGTGGAGAGAGTGCCCACCCCCCGCAGCCCAACCGGGCACGACCGCGATGACCACCTTCGGCATGAACCGGATCAGACGCTGCACCTCGAGAATGTGGAGCCGGCCACCTCGCGCGCTATCGATGCCCGAAGCGTTCTCCCCCTCGGCGTACTTGTAGCCGTCGCGGCCACGGATCCGCTGGTCTCCTCCCGAGCAGAAGGCCCAGCCGCCGTCCTTCGCGCTCGGGCCGTTTCCCGTCAGCAGCACGACGCCGATCCGGCGGTTCGTCCGGGCGTCTTCGAGAGCCGAGTAGAGCTCGTCGACCGTGTGCGGACGGAAGGCGTTCCGTACCTCCGGGCGATGGAAGGCGACCCGCGCGATCCGCCCGCTGACATCCTGGTGGTAGGTGATGTCGGTGAGGCCGCCGAAGCCGGGGACCTCGCGCCACACGTCGGGATCGAAGAGTTCTGACACGTCCGGTTGCATGGATCCAGACTACGGTTCGCGGTTCTTGGACGAGCCTGTCGTGCAAAACTGGTGGAATGCTGCCGGACCTCGCTGACCTGTTAGCAACTGCACGCGTGGTCTCCTTGCCGATGACGACACGGTTTCGAGGAATCACGGTGCGGGAGGCGGTCCTCTTTGAGGGGCCGCTGGGGTGGACCGAGTTCTCGCCCTTCCTCGAGTACGAGGACGAGGAGGCCTCCGCCTGGCTCCGCGCAGCCATCGACTTCGGCTGGCATGAGCCGCCCGCACCGCTGCGCGAGCGCATCCCCGTCAACGCCACGGTCCCCGCCGTTGCGGCGCATGATGTCGCGGCGATCCTGGCGAGATATCCGGGCGCGCGTACCGCGAAGGTCAAGGTGGCGGAGCCCGGGCAGACGCTCGCCGACGATATCGCCCGGGTACATGCCGTGAGGGATGTCCTGGGTCCGGAAGGCCGGGTGAGGATCGACGCGAACGCGCTGTGGAATCTCGACGAGGCGGAGCACGCCATCCACGCCCTCGCCCCGTTCGACCTCGAGTACGTGGAACAGCCGTGCGCGACCGTCGAGGAACTCGTCGAGCTCCGTCGACGCATCGCTTACATGGACATCCCGATCGCCGCGGACGAAAGCATCCGGAAGGCTGCCGATCCGCTCGCCGTGGCACAAGCCGGCGGCGCCGACCTGGTGGTCGTCAAGGCACAGCCGCTCGGCGGAGTGCATGCGGCCCAGCGAATCGTCGCAGCAGCAGGGCTACCGGCCGTCGTCTCCAGCGCCCTCGACACGTCAGTCGGCATCGCCATGGGCGCTCACCTCGCCGCCGCCCTTCCGGACCTCGACTTCGACTGCGGCCTCGGGACGGTCGCGATGTTCGTGGACGACGTCGCCGACGAGCCTCTCGTTCCCATGGACGGCAGCATCCCGGTCAAGCGCCCGGCCGTTTCGTCCTCACGATTGGATGCGCTCCGCGCCGACGAGGATCGCACCGAGTGGTGGCACGGACGGATTCGGCGGAGCTACCGCTTCATCGAGCACGCCGCCGCCCTCTGACCGACCTCAAACGTACAGCCGCTCCGGCACGTCGAGGCCGTAGATGGCACGTCCGGAACTCCAGATGGCTTCGCAGGCTGCCCGCAGCAGGTCCACGTCGTCTCCGCCTTCCGAAAGGATACGCACCTCGTTTCCCGCGATCGCCACAGTCGCATCACGGACCGTCACGGCTCCGTCGCGCGCTGTGTGCGGCCGCGGATACGGCGCGGTGAGGTCACGAAGGTCCCGCAGGATGTACGTGGGCCGCAGGTCCGCGGCCGCGGAAAGCAACTGCTTGCCTCGATCGACTCCGGTGAGCACGAGGACCGACGCGATCTCTGCCCGATTGGCGCCGAGCACGTCCGTGTCCAAGCGATCGCCGATGAAGAGCGGCTGCTGTGCGCCGAAGCGCGCGACCGCCTCGTCGAAGATCGCTCGTTCGGGCTTTCCCGCGACCAGGGGCAATCGCCCGACGGCGGTATGCACGGCGGAGACGAGCGTCCCGTTCCCCGGTGCGATCCCGCGCGCGACGGGAATGGTCCAGTCCGTGTTCGTGGCGATCCACGGACGCTCATCGTCACTGCGCCCCTGGAGGGCGAACGCGGCCTCCGCGAGCTGCGTCCATCCCACCTCCGGGGCGAATCCCTGGATCACCGCGGCCGGTTCGTCGTCGGCAGAGCGGGTCACCGTGAAGCCGCCCTTCTGGAGCTCGTCGACCAGACCGTCGCCTCCGACGACGAGGATGCTGGAGCCGGCCGGCACATGCTGGGCGAGCAACCGCACCGCCGCCTGCGGCGACGTCACGACATCGCTCGGCTCGACCCTCAGACCGAGTTCTCTGAGGTGCGCGGCAACCGTGGCGTCCGTCCGCGATGCGTTGTTGGTGATGTAACCCACTCGACAGGTTTCTGCCGCGCTGTTGAGGCTCTCCACCGCATACGGGATGGCCTCCGCCCCGGTGTAGACCACACCGTCGAGATCAGCCAAGAGCAGGTCGACGCCGTCGAGCGGAGCCCGGTCCTCAGCCCTGCGTCGGAACAGTGCCATCGTCGGGCTCGCCCTCCTCGTCGTCATGGCTCGCCGCGGACCCTGCCGTCGCGTCGTCCGTGTGGTCCGGCTCGCCAGACTCGTCCTCGTCATCCGACTCGCCCGACTCATCAGACTCGCCCGACTCATCCGGCACGTCGGACTCATCGTCGGCAAGCTCGTCTTCGCCGAAGCCGAGGTCCTCTTCGATGATGTCGACCGTCTCGTGCTCTTCGACGTCCGCCTGGTCGAAGGCGGCCTCTGCGGCTGCCGCCCGCTCCCGCCAGCGTGCCGCCTCTTCGCTGCGGCCGAGCTCCTCGAGCACCTCGGCGTAGGCGTGAAAGAGATCGGCGCTGTAGGCGAAGGCCCGGTTCGGGTCCAGTTGCGGAATCTCGAGCTCGGCGAGTGCGGCGTCCGGGTTCCCCTGGTCGAGGCGCGCGCCCGACATGGCGATGGCCAGAGATACCTGGACATCCGCGGGCAGGCTGGTGCGGTCGACGGATCGGCCCAGTTCGAGTGCCCGATCGGGACGACCCACGCCACGCTCGCTGTCCACCATGAGTGGCAGCTGGTCGTTGGATCCGGAGATGCGGCGGTACGTGCGCAGTTCGCGGAGGGCGAGTGCGAAGTCGCCGATCGCATACGCGGTGATCGCGAGCGTTTCGCGTACGACCCCCACACGACCTGCGCGACGCGACGCCGACATGGCATGAAGGTGCGCCAGCTCGGGATCGCTGTCGATGAGACGACCGGCCATCACCAAGTGCTTGGCCACCCAGTCGGCGTTGTCCTTGCTGAGGGTTTTCAGCTCGACCCGCGCCGCACTCGGCAGGTCTCGTGCCTGCACATCCTCGGGGATGAGCGGGTCGTCGTGGCGCGGGCGCACGGACTGGAGCTCCCGCGCGAGCCGCGCGTCCTCGTCATCCCAGCGAGACTGATCGCGGGCGTCCTTGTCTCCGCGCGCAGGACGTCCGTCGCGCGTCCACAGCTGATCGTCGCGGTCGGAGCGCCGCGGCCCGTCTTTCCGGAAAGTGCCCGAGTCGCCTCGTGAGCCGCCGGCGCGTTGGGCGCCTGGGCGCTGCTCCCCGTGCGGCGCGGCCGACCAGGGACGCGAGCCCGAACGATCGCCCGTGGAACCGTGCTGCCGACGGTCGTCGTTCCGATCGGACCGAGGACGTTCCGACCGCTGCCCATCGGTTCGCCGGTCGTCCTGGCCTCGGTACCCCTCGCGACGATCCGTGCGTCCTTGCCCCGCAAAACCGGTCGGGCGCCCGGTACGAGCTCCGTCTCCGGAAGCGCGTGGCTTCCACTCGCGGGGCTGCCGATCATCGCGCGAACGTCCCGCGCCGGCGCGATCGCCGTCGCGCCGCGCGCCCCGGTCACCTCCACGCTCGTATCCACCGCGCGAGCCTTCGTCGTCCTTGCGACGGTAGCCACCGCGCGAGCCTTCGTCGTCCTTGCGACGGTAGCCACCGCGCGAGCCGCCATCGCCTCCGCGATCCTGGCCACCATAGCCGGCTCGATTGCCGCGATCGCCACTACGACCGAAGCCACCCTGCGAACCCCGGTCGTCGCTGCGGCCAGACCCGCCTCGCGAACCACGATCATCGCTGCGGCCGTAGCCGCCCTGCGAACCGCGGTCGTCGCTGCGACCATAACCGCCGCGCGAACCGCTGTCGGATCCGCGGTCGTATCGGCCGTCGGAGGCGCTTCGCGGCTGTTGACCGCCGCTAGAACGAGAACCGTCGCGGGAGTTGCGGTCGGGCCCGCGATACGGTCCCCCCTCGCCACGGCGCTCGGATCCGCGCTGAGCGTTCCGGTCACGGCTGGGGTAGGAGTCGGAGCCTTCGCGGCGGGGACGGGACCCGTCCGAGCGCCGCGCAGCGGGGTCTCCCCCGCCGGTTCGGTCCGCTCTCCGCTGCCCGTCCCCGCCGGTGGACGAGCGATCGCGCGAAGCGCCGCCGGCCCGCGGACGACCACGCTGATCGCCATCGTTCCGAGACGACCGGTACCCGTCGCCACCTCGTGCCGGGCGACCCGGCTGCTGGCGACGACGCGGCTCGTCATTCCGAGCGTTCTCGTCTGCCGGTGTGTCGCTCACGGCTTCTCCTGTCGAGTTGGCGGGTCGAGCCCAGCCTATGCTTCCTGCTGCAACTGACCCCGTTAACGCGAAATGGCCACCCATCACTGGGTGGCCATCTCACAAAGAAGTCCGGCGGTGTCCTACTCTCCCACAGGGTCCCCCCTGCAGTACCATCGGCGCAGAGAGTCTTAGCTTCCGGGTTCGGAATGTAACCGGGCGTTTCCCTCTCGCTATGGCCGCCGAAACACTATTGATGTATCAAAGTGAACGATCAAGCTTAGCTTGAATCAGTTCTCGACCGTACATCGAGAACCACATAGTGGACGCGTGCAATCTCAGCCCCTCATACCAGCCTTACAACATGTATGAGAGTGGTGATTATCAAGTTATCGGCTTATTAGTACCGGTCAGCTCCATGGGTCTTTAGTCCCCACTTCCACATCCGGCCTATCAACCCAGTAGTCTAGCTGGGAGCCTCTCGCCCGAAGGCATGGAAATCTCATCTCAAGGCCGGCTTCCCGCTTAGATGCTTTCAGCGGTTATCCATCCCGAACGTAGCTAATCAGCGGTGCTCCTGGCGGAACAACTGACACACCAGAGGTTCGTCCAACCCGGTCCTCTCGTACTAGGGTCAGATCCTTTCAAATTTCCTACGCGCGCAGCGGATAGGGACCGAACTGTCTCACGACGTTCTAAACCCAGCTCGCGTACCGCTTTAATGGGCGAACAGCCCAACCCTTGGGACCTACTCCAGCCCCAGGATGCGACGAGCCGACATCGAGGTGCCAAACCATGCCGTCGATATGGACTCTTGGGCAAGATCAGCCTGTTATCCCCGAGGTACCTTTTATCCGTTGAGCGACAGCGCTTCCACAAGCCACTGCCGGATCACTAGTCCCGACTTTCGTCCCTGCTCGACTTGTCAGTCTCACAGTCAAGCTCCCTTGTGCACTTACACTCGACACCTGATTGCCAACCAGGTTGAGGGAACCTTTGGGCGCCTCCGTTACTTTTTGGGAGGCAACCGCCCCAGTTAAACTACCCACCAGGCACTGTCCCTGAACCGGATTACGGTTCGAAGTTAGATATCCAAAGTGACCAGAGTGGTATTTCAACATTGACTCCACGAACACTGGCGTGTCCGCTTCAAAGTCTCCCACCTATCCTACACAAGCCACTCCGAACACCAATACCAAGCTGTAGTAAAGGTCACGGGGTCTTTCCGTCCTGCTGCGCGTAACGAGCATCTTTACTCGTAGTGCAATTTCGCCGAGTTCGCGGTTGAGACAGCTGGGAAGTCGTTACGCCATTCGTGCAGGTCGGAACTTACCCGACAAGGAATTTCGCTACCTTAGGATGGTTATAGTTACCACCGCCGTTTACTGGGGCTTAAATTCTGAGCTTCGCCGAAGCTAACCCTTCCTCTTAACCTTCCAGCACCGGGCAGGCGTCAGTCCGTATACATCGTCTTGCGACTTGGCACGGACCTGTGTTTTTAGTAAACAGTCGCTTCCCACTGGTCTCTGCGGCCTTCAAACGCTCCCGGAGCAAGTCCGTTCACGCCTCAGGCCCCCCTTCTCCCGAAGTTACGGGGGCATTTTGCCGAGTTCCTTAACCACGATTCTCTCGATCTCCTTGGTATTCTCTACCTGACCACCTGAGTCGGTTTGGGGTACGGGCGGCTTGAACCTCGCGTCGATGCTTTTCTTGGCAGCATAGGATCACCCATTTCGTCAATGAAGACTACGCATCGTGCCTGGGCCTATGTGAGAGACGGATTTGCCTATCTCCCGGCTTACACACTTACACCGGGACTACCATCGCCCGGCTGGGCTACCTTCCTGCGTCACACCTGTTAATACGCTAGCCGCACCAGCATGGGGTCGAGCGTTAGGCCCGGACCGTCACCCCGAAGGGATCGGTGTCCAGGATTAGGACTCTTAGCACCACTGGATTGACTGGGGCGGTTCTTCGCCGGTACGGGAATATCAACCCGTTGTCCATCGACTACGCCTGTCGGCCTCGCCTTAGGTCCCGACTTACCCAGGGCGGATTAGCCTGGCCCTGGAACCCTTGGTCTTTCGGAGGACGGGTTTCTCACCCGTCTTTCGCTACTCATGCCTGCATTCTCACTCGTGTGGCGTCCACGGCTGGTTCACACCGCCGCTTCACTCGCCACACGACGCTCTCCTACCCATCAACACGGCTGGACCACGAAGGCCTACCAATAATGTCAATGCCACAACTTCGGTGGCGTGCTTGAGCCCCGTTACATTGTCGGCGCGGAATCACTTGACCAGTGAGCTATTACGCACTCTTTCAAGGGTGGCTGCTTCTAAGCCAACCTCCTGGTTGTCTGTGCAACTCCACATCCTTTCCCACTTAGCACGCGCTTAGGGACCTTAGTTGGTGGTCTGGGTTGTTTCCCTCTCGACGATGAAGCTTATCCCCCACCGTCTCACTGCTGCGCTCTCACTTACCGGCATTCGGAGTTTGGCTGACGTCAGTAACCTTTTAGGGCCCATCGGCCATCCAGTAGCTCTACCTCCGGCAAGAAACACGCAACGCTGCACCTAAATGCATTTCGGAGAGAACCAGCTATCACGAAGTTTGATTGGCCTTTCACCCCTATCCACAGCTCATCCCCTCAGTTTTCAACCTAAGTGGGTTCGGTCCTCCACGACGTCTTACCGTCGCTTCAACCTGGCCATGGATAGATCACTTCGCTTCGGGTCTAGGACATGCGACTGAATCGCCCTATTCAGACTCGCTTTCGCTACGGCTACCCCTCACGGGTTAACCTCGCCACATATCGCTAACTCGCAGGCTCATTCTTCAAAAGGCACGCTGTCACCCCTACAAGGAGGCTCCAACGGTTTGTAAGCAAACGGTTTCAGGTACTATTTCACTCCCCTCCCGGGGTACTTTTCACCTTTCCCTCACGGTACTTGTCCGCTATCGGTCATCTGGGAGTATTTAGGCTTATCAGGTGGTCCTGACAGATTCACACGGGATTTCTCGGGCCCCGTGCTACTTGGGATACTCTTCGCGCCATTGGACCATTTCGGTTACGGGGCTTGCACCCACTGTGGCTGGCCTTTCAATGCCATTCACCTATGATCCTTTGTAACGCTTGCAGTTCGGCAGAATCTGCTGAAAAGTCCCGCAACCCCGACCATGCAACGCCTGCCGGCTATCACACATGATCGGTTTAGCCTCTTCCGGTTTCGCTCGCCACTACTAACGGAATCGCTTTTGCTTTCTCTTCCTGTGGGTACTGAGATGTTTCACTTCCCCACGTTCCCTCTACCCGCCCTATATATTCAGGCGGGAGTCACTGGGTCACCATAAAGGGCCCAGCGGGGTTTCCCCATTCGGAAATCCTCGGATCAAAGTTCGCTTATCAACTCCCCGAGGCTTATCGCAGATTGCTACGTCCTTCTTCGGCTCCAGATGCCAAGGCATCCACCGTTTGCTCTTAGAAACTTGAAATCACATGAGTTTGAATCGATCGGCCCATCAAAAGATGAGCAGATTGACCAATGATCTATAAGTCAGTACATGAAGTACTGCTTGTTGATCTTTGTGATCCGAACCCGAAGGTTCGAATCTAAGATGCTCGCGTCCACTGTGTAGTTCTCAAAGTACGGGCGGTACCTTCTCCGCCGGCCGAGTTATGGCCGACAAGAAAAGGTCCAGAGGATTCGGTTCTCATCCGATCGGATGAGGTCCGGTCCCTCAGGACCCAACAGCGTGCATGTGCAGTGCTTCCAGAATCAAACCTTTCCGATCCGCAAGCGGATGTACTGAGTTCGAGCCGTTCGACTCTGCACCAATGTCAATGTTCCACCCATGAGCTAACCGGCTGAGAACGAGTCTTACCGAAGTGGTAAGAACAGCCTCAGATCCGGCGCCTGGACACCCGAGGGTGCCAGTTGCTCCTTAGAAAGGAGGTGATCCAGCCGCACCTTCCGGTACGGCTACCTTGTTACGACTTAGTCCTAATCACCGATCCCACCTTCGACAGCTCCCTCCACAAGGGTTGGGCCACCGGCTTCGGGTGTTACCGACTTTCATGACTTGACGGGCGGTGTGTACAAGGCCCGGGAACGTATTCACCGCAGCGTTGCTGATCTGCGATTACTAGCGACTCCGACTTCATGAGGTCGAGTTGCAGACCTCAATCCGAACTGAGACCGGCTTTTTGGGATTCGCTCCACCTTACGGTATTGCAGCCCTTTGTACCGGCCATTGTAGCATGCGTGAAGCCCAAGACATAAGGGGCATGATGATTTGACGTCATCCCCACCTTCCTCCGAGTTGACCCCGGCAGTCTCCTATGAGTTCCCGCCATTACGCGCTGGCAACATAGAACGAGGGTTGCGCTCGTTGCGGGACTTAACCCAACATCTCACGACACGAGCTGACGACAACCATGCACCACCTGTTCACGAGTGTCCAAAGAGTTGACCATTTCTGGCCCGTTCTCGTGTATGTCAAGCCTTGGTAAGGTTCTTCGCGTTGCATCGAATTAATCCGCATGCTCCGCCGCTTGTGCGGGCCCCCGTCAATTCCTTTGAGTTTTAGCCTTGCGGCCGTACTCCCCAGGCGGGGCGCTTAATGCGTTAGCTGCGACACGGAAACCGTGGAATGGTCCCCACATCTAGCGCCCAACGTTTACGGCGTGGACTACCAGGGTATCTAATCCTGTTCGCTCCCCACGCTTTCGCTCCTCAGCGTCAGTTACGGCCCAGAGAACTGCCTTCGCCATCGGTGTTCCTCCTGATATCTGCGCATTCCACCGCTACACCAGGAATTCCATTCTCCCCTACCGCACTCTAGTCTGCCCGTACCCACTGCAGGCCCGAGGTTGAGCCTCGGGTTTTCACAGCAGACGCGACAGACCGCCTACGAGCTCTTTACGCCCAATAATTCCGGACAACGCTCGCACCCTACGTATTACCGCGGCTGCTGGCACGTAGTTAGCCGGTGCTTTTTCTGCAGGTACCGTCACTTTCGCTTCTTCCCTACTAAAAGAGGTTTACAACCCGAAGGCCGTCATCCCTCACGCGGCGTTGCTGCATCAGGCTTGCGCCCATTGTGCAATATTCCCCACTGCTGCCTCCCGTAGGAGTCTGGGCCGTGTCTCAGTCCCAGTGTGGCCGGTCACCCTCTCAGGCCGGCTACCCGTCGTAGGCTTGGTGAGCCGTTACCTCACCAACTACCTGATAGGCCGCGAGTCCATCCTTGACCGAAGTTCTTTCCACGTACAGGAGATGCCTCCGTACGTCGTATCCGGTATTAGCTTCCGTTTCCGGAGGTTATCCCAGAGTCAAGGGCAGGTTACTCACGTGTTACTCACCCGTTCGCCACTAATCCCCCAGAGCAAGCTCCGGGTTCATCGTTCGACTTGCATGTGTTAAGCACGCCGCCAGCGTTCGTCCTGAGCCAGGATCAAACTCTCCGTAAATGTTTAGCTCCGCGATCGCAAGCGATCGGGAAACATGGTGCAGGCTCGGACAGGAAATGTGTCCGTGCGCTGCGAGTTTGTCTTGACTAGTTTCGAATATCTACTGACATTCTGTTTCTAATCCAAAGGAATCTCGCATCAACCGCTAGACTAGGTCTAGACAGTCAATGCCGAGGTTATTTGGCATTTGACATTGTGCACGCTGTTGAGTTCTCAAGGATCGGACGCTCTCGCTTTTCAACCTTCCGGCTGTCTCCGCGAGGCAACTTCTCTACTTTACCACTCGCAGTCAGTTTGTCAAATCGGCGCGTCGTGATCTCGTTGACCCGTATAAGGGCACAACCGATCTCACGAACTGAACCAGTCAGACTGCTCTGTGAGTGGGTGTTAATCCTAAGCTCAGCGACCGAACTAATTCAAGTTCAGATTGCCGCTTGGCTTTGGGATTCGGTCCCGCTTGAGGCCGGGGAGCTCTTCCGCTCTCCCGCACCTTTGGGGTGACAAGTAAGTACTTTACGCAGGCCCTGGAGGACGTGCAAATTCCGCCACCATCCCGGGCGTGTCGTACTCCACTTCCGCGGAATCACGCGGATCTTCCTCGCTCAGCCATCCTTGACCGACAGAAAACCCCTCCAAGCGGACTGCTCGAAGGGGTTGTGGTTTCTGCAGGTCTCCGTCCGTCAGAGTCCCGAGTATGCGTGGAGTCCGTGGAAGAAGACGTTGACGATGCCGAAGTTGAAGAGCACTGCGGCGAAGCCGATGATCGCAAGCCACGCGGAGCGGGATCCGCGCCAGCCGCGAGTGGCCCGCGCGTGGATATAGCCGGCATAGATCACCCAGATGATGAAGGTCCAGACCTCTTTGGTGTCCCAACCCCAATACCGGCCCCACGCCTTCTCGGCCCAGATGGCACCGGCGATGAGCGTGAACGTCCAGGCGATGAATCCGACGATGTTGATCCGGTAGGCCAGATTCTCCAGCGCGACGGAGCCCGGCAAGGTCGTGAGGAACGCGAACTGCTGAGGACGCGATTCCGCGACCTGGCGTTCGCGGCGGTATTGGAGCAGTTGCAGTCCCGACAACGCGAAGCCGAGTGCGAAGAAGGCCGTGCCCAGCACGGCCACGATGATGTGGATGACCAGCCAGTACGACTGGAGTGCGGGCTGAAGCGGAACGACGGGCACGTAGTACCGCAGGAGCGCGACGCCCTGCAGGACCAGGACCAACCCCAGGACGAAGGTGCCGAGGTACTTGATCTGCCACTTCAGGTTCGCCGCTAGGAAGACCCCGATGATGACGAGTGTCCCCGTCATCGAGAACTCCCACATGTTCGCCCATGGGACTCGAGCTGCGGCGATTCCCCGCAGCACGTCCGCCACGACATGGAACCCGAACCCGATGATCGTGAGCGCGAACGCCCACCGGAGGGACGCCGAGTTCTCGGAGTCGTTCAGCAAGTCCTCCTCGACGCGCGTGCTGATGCGCGAGGACAACCGGCCCAGAGCCGATGACGGGCCGGGCGGCGCCTCCCTCGGCGGCTCGCCGATGACGGTCGTCGTCGCTGCGCCGACCGGCGCAGCGACCTCAGCCCGTCGCGCGACGGCACTCGGCACGACGGCTGCCTCGACCGCGGTCGCGCGAGCGCCTCGTCGTGCGAGGTCGAGGGCGAAGGCGATGAATGCCGCCGCGTAGAGTCCCATCGCCGCGTACAAGAACACGGTCGACAGTTGTGCGAGGGTCTCGGTCACGATGCAAGCCTACGTCTTCGGGGAGCCGGCTATGGCTCCGGAGTGCTGATCGGCGACGGCGGTCACCGCTGCCAGGAGATTGGGGTCGTCGCCGCGGGCGAGGCCCGCATACTCCAGAATGAGCGATCCGTCCTGATTCTCGACAGCCTTCACCCAGATCCGGCGGCGCGGGACGAACAAGGATGTGAGGAGGCCGGCAAGGATGAGGATGGCGAACAGCAGCACCCATCCTTGAGCGGGATCGTTGTGGACCTCGAGCGTGGCGAACCGTTTGACCCCGTCCAGTGAGATGGTGCCGAGACCGTTCGGCAGCTTCACTGTCTGTCCGGGTTTCAGCTCGAGCGCCTTCGTCTTCGTCGGCGGACCGGCCAGCTGTTCGAGCGTGTCGGTGTTCAGGCTGTACACGGACTGCGGAACGCCGTCGTCGACCCCCAGGTCGCCCGCGTAGACATTGAGGCTGAGTACCGGGTCGTCGAGACCCGGGAACTTCGACGCGAGCGCCCCTTGCGCGGTCTGGCTGGCGGTCACTGTCGGATAGAAGAAGCCGATCATCCCGACCTGCTCCTTCAATCCATCCGGCACCTTCACGAAACCGAGGGAGGTGAGGTTCGGATCCGCCTGGGGGATGAACGGGACGGAGTCGCTGAACACCACCTTCCCGGCGGGGTCTCGGACCGTGATCGTCGGCGCGTAGCCATTGCCCAGCAGATAGACGTTCGTGCCCCCGATGGCCAGCGGATCGTTCACCTTGATCGTCGTGTCGGAGTTCGCGTCTCCCGGCCCGGTCGTGGTGACATGCGCGGTGTAATCCAGGGGGGTGCCGATCGCGTCGCGATTCTTGGTCTCGTACTGCACATCCAATTTGTTCACGGCGATCGAGAACGGCGCGAGCGATGCGTCGCTGAAGAACCGGCCGGGGTTGAAGGAGTTGTACGACGGCAGGCTGTTCACGAAGCTCTGCCCTTCGACCACGATCTTCTGCCCCGTGTAGCCGAATCCTCCGCCGACCCCGATCGCGAGGAGCACGCCGAGCAGTGCGATGTGGAAGACGAGGTTGCCCGTCTCGCGGAGATAGCCGCGTTCGGCGGAGACGGACGTGGAGCGCGCATCCTGGTACAGCGCCACGCGGTAGCGGTTGGCCTTCAGCACATCGCGGGCGGTGAGGATCGGGTCGGGCGCGGCGGAGCGGAGCGCGGCGGGCAGGATCCTGGCCTGGAAACCGGCCATCCGCTCCAGCCGGGCCGGGGTTCTCGGCGGCTTGGCGCCCATCGCCC
The DNA here is from genome assembly GCF_056755275.1 of Leifsonia sp. HAY1-4F. NCBI lineage: Bacteria > Bacillati > Actinomycetota > Actinomycetes > Micrococcales > Microbacteriaceae > Leifsonia > Leifsonia sp. HAY1-4F. The sequence continues at coordinate 8,380 of NZ_JBNDHX010000025.1, read as the reverse complement.
GGAAATGGTGCGTGGTACGCGGAATGATGCAGCCGATGAGCGAGGCGAACAGCAGGAGATAGATCGCCGAGAACCACACCGACGTGTAGACGTCGAATGCCTGCAATTTGTCGAGCACCGGCGCCAACTGGGGGTTCTCACTGAAGTACTTGGTGACGCCGTTGGGGTCGGAGCTGCGCTGCGGGACCAGGGAACCCGGCACCGCCGCGATAGCGAGCAGGAGCAGCAGGAACAGCGCTGTACGCATGCTCGTGAGCTGCCGCCAGAACCAGCGGAGCCATCCGAGGGCGCCGAGCTTCGGCTGGACGACGTCCGGATCCTCTCGAGGCGGAGCGGAGTCGATGTGATCAGAGGGCCGGCTCAAAACCTTGGATCACCGCCAAGAACTGGGACATGAGCTCGCTCCACAGGCCGGTGACCATCAGGATGCCGATGACGACCAAGAGCACGCCGCCGATGATGTTGATGGCCCGGATGTGACGCTTGAGGAAGGCGACGGAACCCGCCACCCAGTCGAAACCGAGGGCGACGAGCAGGAAGGGGATGCCGAGCCCGATGCAGTAGAAGAGCCCGAGCAGGGCGCCGCGCCAGGGCGAGCCGCTGCCGACGCTGAGCGCGCTGATCGCGGCGAGCGTCGGGCCGATGCACGGCGTCCATCCCAACCCGAAGACGATGCCGAGCAGCGGCGCGCCGATCAGGCCGGTCGCGGGGCGCCAGGACGGCTTGATCGTGCGCTGCAGGAAGGAGAACTGACCGATGAAGACCAATCCCATGACGATCACGAGCACGCCCAGCACGCGGATGACGACCTCTTGCCAGCGCACCAGCCAGAAGCCGAGAGCGCCGAAAGCCGCACCGTAGGCGACGAACACGACCGCGAACCCGAGGACGAAGAGTGCGACCCCCGTCAGCATGCGCGATCGGTCGCGTTTGGCGCCGGGATCGCTGATGCCGCCCACATACGCGAGGTATCCGGGCACCAACGGGAGCACGCACGGGGAGGCGAAAGAGACCAGGCCCGCGAGAAGGGCGATCGGCAGGGCCAGCAGAAGCTGGCCGCTGAAGACGATCTGACCGACGCCGCCCACCTCAGTGCTCGGCCACGGCGTCGGAGATGAGGGAGTCGAGGATGCCCTTTCCCGGGAGAGCGCCGAGGATCCGGGCCGCCACGCGTCCCTTCTTGTCCACCACCAGCGTCGTCGGGGTCGCCTTCGGCGGCACGGTCTTGCTGAAGGCGAGGAGGACCGAGCCGGTGTCGCGGTCGAGGACGGACGGGTAGGTCACACCCTTGTCCTTCTCGAAGCTCTCCGCAGTCTGTACGGAGTCGTAGAGATTGACTCCGAGGAACTCGACTCCTTGCGCGGCGTACTTCTGGCTGAGCGACTGGAGGTCTGGCGCTTCGACGCGGCATGGCGGGCAGCCCGCGTACCAGAAGTTGACGACGAGAACCTTTCCCGCATACTGCTTGGAGCTCACGGTGCTGCCGTCCTGCAGGGTCCCGGTGAAGGAGACCGGCGCGCCACGATTGCCTGCGGCGTACTCGCTGACCGTGCCGTCGCCGGCGATATAGTTCTGCCCGTTTCCGGAGCGGTACTGGGTGGCGAGGGAGTCGTTCGCCGTGCATCCAGTCAGCGCCAGGGCGGTGGCTGCTGCCAGGGCGGCGGCAGGGAGCAGGATCCGAGACCGGAGTCGGGGTGCGGCGTTCACACGGCCCCCACGTCGGTCGCGGCGACCTGAAGGCTCGCGGCAGGCTCCACATAGCCGACCTCGACGAGACGCGGAGCCGATCCGGTCCGTGGCTCGTGCGGTTTCACAGGCGCGCTCGGGTCGGGATCCACCGCATCCGCCGGACGTTCGGTGGCGGGCGGCCGCTCGAATGTGGTGATGCTCGACAGGGAGCAACGCCGCTTACGCGGATCGTGCGGGAAGCGCTCGCCCGCGACGGACAGGTGCGCGACCCAGATCGGAAGCTGGTGACTCACCAGCACGACGTCGCCCGATTCGACGGACTCGAAGGCGTCGTCGATGGCAGCGAGCATCCTGCGTTCGATGCTGGCGTAGGCCTCGCCCCAGCTGGGTCGAAGCGGATTCACCAGGTAGGGCCAGTAGATCGGCTTGCGGAGGGCGAGCCGCATCTTCGTGCCTTCGAACCGATTCGTGGGCTCGATGATCCGGTCGTCGATGACGGGATCGAGGCCGAAGGCCTCGGCGATGGGAGCTGCGGACTCGCGTGTGCGCTGCAGCGGAGACACGCGCAATGCGCTCATCGGCCGCTCGCGCGCCGCCAGCTCGTCGGCGGCGGCCTGCGCCATGCGGTGGCCGAGCTTGGAGAGGCCGAACCCCGACAACCTGCCATACAGGATGCCGTCGGGGTTGAACACCTCGCCATGACGGACGAGGTGCACTTGGCTCGCTACCACGGCTCCAGTCTACGGACCGGGTTCCCTTGAATTTACTGAGCGCCCGCGCGGCTGTTCCCGGTGATCTCTCCACCGGTGGATGGTTCTCGCTGGTTATCCACAGATTCTCCCGTCTGCCGGTTGAGGGCTGCGCCTCTTCGTAGCGTCGACTCATGGCCGATGACGAAGAAGAGGGAGAGGCGCTTGCGAACATCCCCAACCACGACCGCCCACGCGAACGGATGCGGCGCCTGGGCATCGGTGCGCTCACCGATGACGAGGTCCTCGCGCTGGTGCTCGGCTCGGGTCAGACCGGTCGGAGCGTCCTCGCTCTGGCGAGGTCCGTGCTCCGGCGGACCGGCGGATTCCCCGGGCTTGCGACGATGGACTTCGCGCGGCTGGAACGAATGCCCGGGGTCGGGCCGGCGACGGCGGGCCGCCTGGTCGCGATCACGGAGATCTGGCGACGTGCCGGAGCATCGTCCACCTGGACGCGACTGGTCGACGCGAAGGCCGTCGCCGGCGTCGTCCGGCCGGAGCTGCTGCATCGCGATTCGGAACGGTTCCTGGTCGTGGTGGCTGACCGTGCCGCCCGGCCCCTCGAGGTCGTGCTCATGCGCGACGGCGGAGTGGATGAGACGAGCGTTCAGCCGGCGGATGTCCTCCAGGCGGTACTCACGCGGGGCGGAAGATCGTTCGCCGTGGCGCACAACCATCCCTCGGGGGTCCTCGATGCATCCGTCGCAGACCTCATGCTCACGCGGCGCCTCGACCAGTCCGCTGCGACGCTCGGTCTCCGGTTCCTCGGGCACATCCTCGTCGCGGGCGACAGCTGGACCGCGCTGCCCACGATCGGGTCGGGGACTACGGGGTCAAGCGCGTCGGGCCGCGGAAGAGATAGGTCGTCTCACGGAGGTTCGAGAGGTGAAGCATGAGCATCATCACGCGCGCGAGTCCCATACCGAATCCACCGTGCGGAGGAACGCCGTACCGGAAGAACGCCAGGACGTCCTCGAGCTCGTCGACCGACAGACCCTTCTCGATCGCCTGCTGCTCCAGGATGTCGACCCGGTGCTCACGCTGGGCGCCCGTGGAGATCTCCACCCCGTTGAAGATCAGGTCGTAGCTGCGGGTGATGGACGGGTCCTCGGCATGACGCATGTGATAGTACGGGCGGATCGTCGAGGCGTAGTCCGTCAGGAAGACGAACTCATGACCGTAAGTCTCCTTGACGTAGGCCGAGATCTGGCGCTCGCCCTCCGGGTCCATGTCGTCGTCATCGCGCTGCACCTGATAGCCGCGCTCTGCCACGATGCGCTTCGCCTCCGCCAGCGGGATGCGCGGAAACGGCGTCGACGGCACCGTGACCTCGACTCCGAAGAGTCGCTCGATCTCTTCGGCGTGCTTCTCCTTGACCGCAGTGAAACCGGCGACGAGGAGGTCCTCATGCACCTTCATGACATCCTCATGGCTGTCGATCCAGCTCAGCTCGGTGTCGATGCTCGTGAACTCGGTCGCGTGGCGGCTGGTGAAGCTCGGGTCGGCCCGGAACGCCGGCCCGATCTCGAAGACGCGTCCGAAGCCGGCCGCCTGCGCCATCTGCTTGAAGATCTGCGGGCTCTGGGCCAGGTAGGCCGTCGTCTCGAAGTACGGCAGCTCGAACAGCTCTGCGCGGGACTCGGAGGCCGAGGCCATGAGCTTCGGCGTGTGGATCTCGACGAAGCCGTTGTCGACCCAGTACTGCCGGAGTGCGTGCTCGAAGGTGGTCTGCACGCGGAAGATCAGATTGTGCCGGGGCTCGCGCAGATCGAGGAACCGCCAGTCCATGCGCTTGTCGATCCCGCTGTCGGCGGCGATCGGAGTCTCGGGGATTGCGGCGGTCTCCACGTCGAGGGACGAGAGCCGGATCTCGATGCCGCCGAGCTTGACGCGCTCATCATGCTTGAGCTCCCCGGTGGCGCGGACGAAGGTGCCCTGGGAGAGAGCCGAGATCGTCGTGGCCGGCTCATCGGCCAGCACGGTGCCGTCTTCGCCGACGGTGCGCGGGTTCACGAGCTGGACAGCACCCGACTCGTCGCGAAGGACGACGAACTGCACCTTCTTCTGGTCGCGGACGGTCTCGACCCATCCTGCGACGCTCACTAGTCCGTCGGGCAGAGCGGCAAGGTCCTTGATCAAAACGCGTTCGGTCACGAGCCACAAGCCTACCGGTGCGCCCGGGAGGCTCCGGATTCCTCCTCTCCGGCCAGGTGTCGCCCACCCCGTTCCGGAAGGCTGCGGCGGTGTGAGAATGGAAGGACCAGGCACGAAGGAGTAGCCCATGAGTACCGACGACGTCGTCATCCTGTCCGCCGCGCGGACACCGCTGGGGAAGATAAAGGGGACGCTCGCGTCATTGAGTGCGGTCCAACTCGGAACGGTCGCGCTGCGGAAAGCCCTCGAACGCTCCGGCCTCGGGGCGGAGGCGGTCGACACCGTGCTGTTCGGCCAGGTGTTGCAGGCGGGGGCCGGCCAGAATCCCGCGCGACAGACGGCGATCGGCGCGGGCATCGGCTGGAACGTCCCGGCGACGACGATCAACAAAGTCTGTCTCTCCGGGCTTGCCGCTGTGACCGATGCGGCACGTCTGATCCGGACCGGCGAGGCGACCGTGGTCGTCGCCGGCGGCCAGGAGTCGATGACGAACGCTCCGCATATCCTGCCCGGATCGAGGAGCGGCTGGAACTACGGCTCGATCCAGGCGCTCGATTCGGCGGACCACGACGGCCTGACGGATGCCTTCGACGGGATCTCCATGGGTGCCTCCACCGAGAGCTACACCGAGAAGCTGGGGTTGACGCGCGAGGCTCAGGACGCGTTCGCGGCGCAGTCGCATCAGCGGGCCGGCGCGGCGGCGTCGAACGGCGTGTTCGACGAGGAGATCGCACCGGTCAGCATTCCCCAGCGGAAGGGAGACCCGGTGGTCGTCAGTTCGGACGAGGGCATTCGTCCCGACTCGACCGCGGAGACACTCTCGCGGCTGCGCCCGAGCTTCGCCGACGGCGGCACCCTGACCGCGGGCAACTCCTCACCGCTGAGCGACGGAGCGGCCGCCCTCGTGCTGACCAGTCGCGAGAACGCCGAGCGCCTCGGGCTCGACTGGCTGGCACTCGTCGGAACCAGTGGTCAGGTAGCCGGACCCGACAACTCGCTCCACTCGCAGCCGTCGCGGGCGATCGACGCCGCACTGCGGCGCGCAGGGTGGAGTGTCTCGGAACTGGACCTGATCGAGATCAACGAGGCATTCGCCGCGGTCGCGCTCCAATCGATGGCCGATCTGGGCATCGACTCCGAGAAGGTCAACATCCACGGTGGCGCGATCGCCCTCGGACACCCCATCGGGGCTTCGGGGGCACGGCTGGCCGGCCATGCGGCGCACGAACTCGCGCGACGCGGTTCCGGCCGAGCGGCGGTCGCGCTGTGCGGCGGTGGCGGACAGGGAGACGCCCTGCTGCTCTACCGCTGAACCCCTGGGGCGGACGGCCGCCGGCGCGAGCGCTGCCGGCGGGATCGCTACCGCTCCAGGTGGCGCTCCGCCGGCCCGGTGTACTGGGAGAGCGGACGGATGAGCGAGTTCGCGGCGTATTGCTCGAAGATGTGTGCCGTCCAGCCCGTGATCCGCGCTGCGGCGAAGAGCGGCGTGAATGTCTCCGTGTCGAAGCCCATCAGGTTGTAGGCGGGTCCCGACGGGTAGTCGAGATTCGGCTTGATGTTCTTCCGTTCCGCCATCGCGCGCTCGAGTGCGTCGTAGAGATCGAGCATTTCCTGCCGCTGGTAGTGCTCGACCAGGCGGACCAGTGCTTCCCTCATCGTCGGCACACGGGAGTCGCCGTTCTTATAGACCCGGTGACCGAAGCCCATGATCTTGCGCTTCTCGGCGAGTGCCGCGTCAAGCCATTCGGCCGCCCGGGCGGCCGACCCGATCTCGTCGAACGCGTGCATGACCGCTTCGTTCGCACCGCCGTGGAGCGGGCCTTTCAAAGCGCCGATCGCACCGGTGACGGCCGAGTAGACATCCGACAGGGTGGAAGCGATCACGCGGGCGGTGAACGTCGACGCGTTGAACGAGTGCTCCGCGTAGAGGATGAGGGAGACGCGGAAGGCATCCACGACCACGTCATCCGGGACTTCACCGAAGGTGAGCCAGAGGAAGTTCCGGGAGTAGTCGAGGTCATCGCGGGGCTGGATCGGCTCGAGCCCCCGCCGACGGCGCTGGATGTACGCCACGATCGTGGGCAACTGGGCGAGCAGGTAGATGGCCCGCCCCTCGTTGAGGTCGGTATCGAGGATGCCGTCCGGCTGCTGAAGCGTCGCATCGAGACCACCGAGCTGGCTCACAGCGGTGCGCAGCGCGTCCATCGGGTGAGCGGAGACGGGCACGTCGTCGAGGGCGCGCCGGGTACGGTCGTCGAGACGGCGGAGCGAACGCTCAAGCGACTCGAAGGCGACCAGCTCGTCTGCCGTCGGCAGTTCGCCGTGCCACAGCAGATACGCGACCTCCTCGAACGAGCAGTGCCGCGCCAGCTCCTGAACGGGATATCCGCGATACAGCAGCGAGTTCGTCTCCGGATTCACCGACGAGATGGTCGTCGTGTCCACGACGACGCCGGCGAGTCCCTTGTGGATCTCCTGATCGGTCATGTGAGCTCCTTCGCAGCTGGCGGAGTCGCCGTCGTACGGCGGCGTCGCGGTGGGAGGACGCTAGTGGCGCACCTCGAAGTCATACACCGGAGTGTCGAACGCGTTATATCCCTCGTAGTCAATCAGGTCGTACAGCTCAACGCGATGCCGCATCTCACCCAGCATGGGTTCCGAGGTCCCTTCACTGCAGTGCACACGAACGACGTGGAGCTTCACGCAACGAACCTACCTCCCCTACGCTCGGCAGATGGTCTCCGGTCCCTCGCTGCTGACGTTCGCGCTCGCCTCGCTCGCCCTCATCGTCATCCCCGGTCCGAGCGTGCTCTTCGTGATCGGGCGATCGCTGGCCCTGGGGAGGGTGGGCGGCCTGCTGAGCGTGCTCGGGAACGCCCTCGGGATGCTGCCGCTCATCATCACGGTCGCCCTCGGGATCGGGGCACTGGTAGCCCAGTCGCTCGTGCTCTTCACGATCATCAAGTTCGCCGGCGCCGGATACCTGATCTACCTGGGCATCCAGGCCATCCGTCACCGGAGGCATACGGCCGTGACTCACGAGGCGACGCCGCCACGGCGATTCCCGCTGCGCATCCTCAGCGAAGGATTCGTGGTCGGAATGACCAACCCGAAGTCCCTCGTCTTCTTCGTCGCTGTCCTGCCTCAGTTCGTCGACTATCGCGGGGACGTGATCCCCCTCCAGCTGTTCGAGCTCGGCGTGGTATTCCTCGCGCTCGCTCTGGTATCCGACAGCATCTGGGCGCTCGCGGCGGGCACGGCGCGGCAGTGGTTCGGGCGGTCGCCCCGGCGGGTGGAGCGTCTCGGTGCGACAGGCGGCGTCCTGATGATCGGGCTCGGCGGGGTATTGGCGTTCACCGGCGTCAAGCACTGACCGGCGAACGGAACGGCCGTTCGTCCGGCGGCGCCGGCGCGGTGGCCGGCCGGCGTGAATGGCCGGCCGACGTGAATGGCCGGCCGACGTGAATGGCCGGCATAGGCGACGCGACCGACTGGGTCAGATGTCGCCGGCCGTAGCCACCGGGCAGATGACCGCGCGGGCGAGCGTGTGGAAGTGCGCGTTGAATCCGAGTACCGCCGGGGTCGAATCCGGACCGATGTCCAGTCGTTCGACGTCCAGAGCGTGAACCACGATGTCGTAGCGGTGCGTGCCCGTCCCTGGAGGGGGAGAAGCACCGGTGAAGCTCTTCGAACCCAGTTCGTTCGAAAGCATCGCCGCACCGTGCGGAAGGTTGCCGCCTCCCTCCGCTCCGGCATCGGTCGGCAGCTCGGTCACAGCGGGCGGGATG
>NZ_JBNDHX010000024.1:0-40838 GCF_056755275.1 Leifsonia sp. HAY1-4F | reverse complement strand
CTCGGATGCTACGGGTCACCCAGAGTCGAGACGAATGGATGTGCTGGTCGCCGTTGCGTGTCAGACTGTCCAGCACCATGGACGACATCGATGCACGCATCCTGGACGCTCTGCGCGCCGACGGCCGCGCCTCCATCACGGCGGTCGCGGAGACGACGCATGTGTCCCGCGCGAACGCCTACGCCCGCGTCTCGCGGCTCGTGGCGGACGGCGTGATCACCGGCTTCACTGCCAAGGTCGATCCGCGGCTGTCGGGCCGGACCTCGTCCGCGTACGTCACGATGCGCGTGGAGCAGTCGGCCTGGCACGACCTGCGCGACCGGCTGGCGAGCATCCCCGAGGTGGAGCACTTCGCGCTGGTCGGCGGCGACTTCGACGTGATCCTCCTGGTGCGGGCCCGCGACAACGAGGACCTGCGGCGAGTGGTCCTCGAGGAGCTGACCAGCATCTCGTCGGTGCGCGACACCAAGACGTCGCTCGTGTTCGAGGACCACGACAAGCGCTGAGCCCGGCAGCACATTCGTGACGAATGTGACCCTGCACCGCGGTGAAGGGCACATTCGTCACGAATGTCGCCCTAGCACCGTTGGCGCGTGAGTACGCGGGTGGAAACATTCGTGACGAATGTCGCCCTAGGCCGCGGCGAAAGGCACATTCGTCACGAATCTCGGAGGACCGTGGCACGACGCGCCGACGCACGCGCGACGACGTGAACGGGGGCGCGCGGCGGGTTGCCCAGGGGTCGGGATTCTGCGACGATGACATTGCTGAACGATCGTTCGGTAATTCGTCGCGTTCGAGGAAGAGGGCAGCGATGGCAGAGGCCTACCTCGTCGGCGGGGTGCGCACGCCGGTGGGCCGCTACGGCGGCGCGCTGGCCGGAGTGCGGCCCGACGACCTCGCCGCGCTCGTCGTGGCCGAGGCGCTCCAGCGCGCGGGCGCGCCCGCCGAGGGACTCGACGAAGTGATCCTCGGCGCCGCGAACCAGGCCGGGGAGGACAACCGGAACGTCGCCCGGATGGCCGTCCTCCTCGCCGGGCTCCCGGACGAGGTGCCCGCTATGACCGTCAACCGGCTGTGCGCCTCCGGACTCACCGCGGTCATCCAGGCCGCCCAGGCCATCCGGGCCGGGGATGCCGACCTGCTCGTGGCCGGCGGCGTCGAGTCGATGACGCGCGCCCCCTGGGTGCAGGCCAAGCCCGAGAAGCCGTGGACGCGTCCCGGCCCCCAGTACGACACCTCGATCGGCTGGCGGTTCGCCAACCCCCGGCTGCTCGACCGCGACAAGGCCACCTACACGATGCCGGAGACCGCGGAGGAGGTGGCACGGATCGACGGGATCGGCCGGGAGGAGGCGGACGCGTTCGCCCTCGAGAGTCACCGCCGGGCGGCCGCCGCCGCGGACGCCGGGCGCTTCGACGCCGAACTCGTCCCCGTCGAGACGCCGAACGGCCGCGTGACCGCCGACGAGGGCATCCGCCGCGACACCAGCGCGGAGGCGCTCGCGCGCCTGAAGCCGGTCGTCCCCGGCGGCAGCGTCGTCACGGCGGGCAACGCGTCGCCGCTGAACGACGGCGCCTCGGCGATCGTCGTCGCCAGCGCCCGCGCGGTGGAGCAGTACGGCCTGCAGCCGCGCGCGCGGATCGTCGCCGCGGCGAGCGCCGGCGTCGCACCGGAGGTCATGGGCCTCGGCCCGGTCCCCGCCACGCGGAAAGCCCTCGACCGCGCCCGGCTGGACGTGAGCTCCCTGGATGCCATCGAGCTGAACGAGGCCTTCGCCAGTCAGGCCATCGCGTGCATCCGCCGTCTGGGACTCGATCCCGCGCGGGTCAACGCCGACGGCGGCGCCATCGCCCTCGGTCACGCGCTCGGTTCGAGCGGGTCGCGTATCCTCGTCACACTGCTCGGACGGATGGAGCGGGAAGGCTCCCGCTACGGCCTGGCGACCATGTGCGTCGGGGTCGGCCAGGGCACCTCCCTCATCGTGGAGGCGGTATGACGGACGAGCGCAGCCTGACCGTGGAGGAGCGCGACGACCGCGTCGTCGTTACACTCGACCGCCCGGAGCGCCGCAACGCGATCGACCAGCGGATGGTGGACGAACTCCACCGGGTGTGCGCGCGGCTCGAGGTGGAGCAGCGCATTCTGATCATCACCGGCGCCGGCGGTGTGTTCGCCTCCGGCGCCGACATCGCAGAGCTGCGGGAGCGGACCGCCGAGGATGCGCGCCACGGTATCAACGACACGATCTTCTCCCGGATCGCCGAACTCCCGATGCCGGTCATCGCGGCCCTCGACGGCTACGCCCTCGGCGGCGGCGCCGAGCTCGCCTACGCGGCCGACCTGCGCATCGGCACCCCACGGCTGCGGATCGGCAATCCCGAGACCGGACTGGGCATCATCGCCGCCGCCGGCGCGCTCTGGCGACTCCCTCAGCTTGTCGGGCTGCCGCTGGCGACCGAGCTCGTCCTGACCGGACGGCTCCTGGATGGTGCGGAGGCCCTCGCAGCCGGCCTGGTGTCCTCTCTCCACGAGCCGGAGGACCTGCTCGCCGCCGCGCACGCGCTCGCGGACCGGATCGCCGCGAAGGATCCCCTCGCGACCCAGTGGACGAAGAGGGTGCTGCGAGCGCGGCTCGCCGAGCATCCCTCCGCCGAGCGGGAGGCGCAGGCCGAGCTGTTCGCGTCGCCGGAGAAGCGGCGGCGGATGACGGAGTTCCTGGAACGGAGGACGCGATGACTACCGACACGCCTGCGAGCGCATCCCTCCCCGCACGCATCGCCGTCATCGGCGGCGGCCGGATGGGCTCCGGGATCGCGCACGCGTTCGTCATGGCCGGAGCCGACGTCGCCGTGATCGAACGCGACGCGTCGGCCGCAGCGGAGGCGCGCGACCGCATCCTCGAAGCTGTGGAGGGCAGCGTCCGGCGCGGAGCGGTGGCGCCCGACCCGGCGCGGCTGCTCGTGACGGTCACCTGGGAGGCGCTCGCAGGTGCCGGGCTCGCCGTCGAGGCGGTCCCGGAAGTCCTCGACTTCAAGCGGCGGGCCCTGCGCCGGGCCGAGGATCTGCTGCCGGTGGATGCGGTGCTCGCCACGAACACGTCGTCCCTGTCGATCGACGCCCTCGCCGCCGGCCTCCGGCGCCCGGACGCCTTCCTCGGCCTGCACTTCTTCAACCCGGTCCCCGCCTCGGCGCTCGTCGAGATCGTCCTCGGGAAGGCCACCGCGCCCTCCACGGTGCGTTCGGCGGAGCGCTGGATCGCTGCACTCGGCAAGACCGCGATCGCCGTCCGCAACTCCCCCGGGTTCGCCTCCTCGCGGCTCGGCGTGCTGCTCGGGCTGGAGGCGATCCGGATGGTCGAGGAGGGCGTCGCGACCGCCGAGGACATCGACACGGCGATGACGCTCGGCTACAAGCATCCCGTCGGTCCGCTGCGACTCACCGATCTGGTCGGGCTGGATGTGCGGCTCGACATCGCGGAGTACCTCGCGCGCGAGCTGGGGCCTCGGTTCGAGCCGCCCGCGCTGCTGCGTCACATGGTCGCCGAGGGGATGCTCGGGCGGAAATCCGGGCAGGGGTTCTTCTCCTGGGGCGACGGGACCGCCGACGTCCCCCTCCTTATGGATCGCCCGGCGCCGCCGGAGCCGCCCGCCGGGACCCCGCCTGCTATGGAGCCGGAGCATCCAGAATGAGGTTCGTGATGCGGGCCGTGCAGAGCCGGTTGCCGTCCTCATCCGTCACCACGACCTCGTGGGACGCGATCGTCCGGCCCAGCTTGATCGCGGTCGCGACCCCGGTCACCAGGCCCGAGCGGACCGCCCGGTGGTGCGTCGCGTTGATGTCCACGCCGACTGCGCTGCGTCCCGGGCCGGCATGGATGACCGCCGCCCACGACCCGAGCGCCTCCGCGAAAGCGACCGAGGCGCCGCCGTGCAGCAGCCCGAAGGACTGGCGGTTGCCCTCCACGGGCATCGTCGCCACGACGCGCTCGGCGGACTGCTCCAGGATGCGCACGCCCATCTTCTTGTCGAGCTCGCCCAGTTCGATCGTCCAGTCGTCGTCTGCCATCCGGCCAGCATACGCATCCACTCACGCGTCGATTTCAGGAGGAGTCCGATGATCCTGCCCAGCTATCTCCGCGATGGATGGTGGACCCCTGACACCGCCGACGGAGCCGCCGACGTGCTCGACGCCTCCACCGGCGACCTGATCGCGCAGGTGAGCACCGCCGGGCTCGACCTCGCCGGAGCGCTCGATCACGCGAGGACGGTGGGCCAGCGTTCGCTCGGCGAGCTCACCTTCCACCAGCGCGCCCTCCTCCTCAAGCAGCTGGCCCAGGCCCTGACCGAGCGCAAGGACGAGCTGTATGCGCTGTCGGCGCAGGCCGGGTCCACGCGGGCGGATGCCTGGATCGACGTCGACGGCGGCATCGGCGCCATGTTCACGTACGGATCGAAGGGACGCCGCGAGCTGCCCAACGCGCAGGTCGTCCTGGACGGACCGGCGGAGCAGCTGTCGAAGGACGGCAGCTTCCTCGGCCGGCACGTCTACACGCGGCTGCCGGGCGTCGCGGTGCAGATCAACGCCTTCAACTTCCCGGTCTGGGGGATGCTCGAGAAGCTCGCGCCCTCCTTCCTGGCCGGCATGCCGACGCTCGTGAAGCCGGCGACGCCGACCGCGTTCATCGCCGAAGCGGCGGTGCGGATCATGGTCGAGTCCGGGCTGCTGCCCGCCGGCGCCCTCCAGCTGGTGAGCGGATCGGTCCCCGGCCTGTTCGACCACCTGCGGCTCGGCGACCTGGTCGCCTTCACCGGCTCCGCATCCACCGCTGAACGGCTGCGCGCGCACGACTCGGTGCAGACCGGCGGGGTTCGGTTCACGAGCGAGACCGACTCCATCAACGCCGCGGTGCTCGGGCCGGACGCGGTGACCGGGACGCCCGAGTTCGACGCGTACGTGAAGAGCCTGGTCACCGAGCTGACGGCCAAATCGGGGCAGAAGTGCACGGCCATCCGCCGGGCGATCGTGCCGGGTCCGCTCGTCGAGGACATCACGGCCGCCGTGCGGGAGCGGATCGCGTCGCGCGTCGTCCTCGGCGATCCGCGCGCGGAGGGCGTGACGATGGGGCCGCTCGCATCGCGCATCCAGCGCGACGAGGTGCTGCGGCAGGTCGCGCGGCTCGTCGGCGCGGGCGGCGAGCTCGTGATCGGCGGCCTCGACCAGCCGACCGTGCAGCGGGCGGACGGGACCCTCGGCGCGGCGCCGGAGGGTGCGTTCGTCGCGCCGCTGCTGCTGCACTTCGCCGATCCGTGGACGCCCGAAGCCCATACCGTCGAGGCGTTCGGACCGGTCGCGAGCGTACTGGCGTACGAGACGGCCGAGGAGGCGGTGGCACTCGTCGCCCGCGGCGGCGGCTCGCTGGTGACGAGCGTCGCGACGCACGACGCCGACTTCGCGCGGACGCTCGTGCTCGGGTCAGCGGCCTACAACGGCCGCATCCTCGTCCTCGACCGGGACGACGCGCGCACCTCGACGGGACACGGCTCGCCGATGCCGCACCTCGTGCACGGAGGACCCGGGCGAGCGGGAGGCGGCGAAGAGCTGGGCGGGATCCGCGCGGTGCTGCACCACATGCAGCGGACAGCGCTGCAGGGCTCGCCGGACCTGCTCACCGCGATCACCGGTGTGTGGCACCCGGGAGCTGCGGCGTCCGCGGAGGCACCGCATCCCTTCCGCAAGTCGCTGGAGACCCTGCGGATCGGCGACCAGGTGCAGTCGAAGTCGCGCGAGGTGACGCTCGACGACATCGAGACGTTCGCAGCTTTCACGGGCGACACCTTCTACGCGCACATGGACGAAGAGGCCGCTGCCGCGAATCCGTTCTTCCCCGGCCGGGTCGCGCACGGCTACCTGCTCGTGTCGTGGGCCGCCGGCTTGTTCGTCGACCCGGCGCCCGGGCCGGTGCTCGCAAACTACGGGCTGGAGGACCTGCGCTTCCTGACGCCCGTCGTGCCCGGCGACAGCATCCGCGTCACCCTGACCGCCAAGCAGATCACCCCGCGCGAGACCGACCCCTACGGCGAGGTCCGCTGGGATGCACGCATCCTCAACCAGCGCGACGAGCTCGTCGCCACCTACGACGTCCTCACGCTCGTCGCCAAGTAGCGCACCCTCTCTGTCGCTCCGCTCACCCCCCACCGTCGAGTACACGAAGACTTACGCGACACGCCGTGCGAAACGTGCAGTCTCTGCGGACTCGATGGTGGGGGCGTGAGCGCAGGGCCCTGGTTGCTCCCTGACCGTGGGCACGGGAACGCAATTCGTGCAACGCCGCGTCATGTTTGCGTGACGTCTGCGTCTAAGTAGGTGGAGGGCTTTCTACCCTCCCGATGTGTGACTGCGACCGTTCCGGCTTGTGGCTGTCGCGGCTGACTACCGCCCGGGAGGAGTGGAGCATGAGCATGGGTAGCCTCCCCCGCTGGGTTCGATGGGCTTTCGGGCGTCCTCGAATCATCCACGCGGTGCTGTGGGGAATCCTCGGCGCAGCGTGCGGCGCACTCGGGGTGAGTTACGCGATGCGCGGCCTCCCGAACTGGTGGCTATGGTTTCTGGCCGCACTTTGGGCCTCGGCCGTCGCCGGGGTCTACCTGTTCATTGCTCTGCGGGATCGACGGCGCGGGACGGGCGCCTACAGGCCACCTGCTCCTCGCCGGAGGAGCGACGACTAGAGGGACCCCAGGATGCCTCACCCTCGTCGCAAGTAGCCTCCTGCGGTCAGCGCAGGGCGAGGGCGAGGATGGTGGCGGCGAGGTCGTCGGGCGTGAGCGGGCCCTCGGGGGTGTACCACTCGGTGAGGGAGTTGATCATACCGAAGAGGAGGCGGGCGACGACGGCCGGGTCGGCGTCCGTGCGCAGGGAGCCCTCGTCGCGGGCCTCGGCGACGAGCGCGGCGACGGCGTGGTCGAAGTCGCGGCGGCGAGCGAGGGCGGCGCGCTCCACGTCGGTGTTGCCGCGCACCCGGAGCAGCAGCGTGACGTACGGCAGCTGGTCGGCGAGCACGCGCACGGCCCCGCGCAGCACGAAGGCCAGGCGATCCGCGGCCGCGCCGGTCGTCGCCTCGGGCGCCCGGAGCACTCCCTCCAAGCCGTCGAGCGCCTCATCGAGGGCCAGCCGGAGCAGCTCCTCCTTAGAGGCGACGTGATGGTAGATCGCCGACTTCGACAGCCCGAGCCGGTCGGCGAGCATCCCGATCGAGGTCGCGTCGTAGCCGTGCTCGTTGAAGGCGGCCACCGCCACCTCGAGGATGCCGCGCTGGTCGTACCCCGGCCGCCCGCGGCGGAGCGCCTCGGTGCCGGCAGCGCCGGCAGCGTCGGCCGCGCCGGCCACGTCGGCAACGTCGGCAGCGGCGGCGTCGGCGGGGCCCGCGTCGGCGATCTCGGTCACGCGTTCAGTCTGGCACGCAGCCCCACGTTCCGGATATACTGAACGAACGATCAGTAAGTAAATGATCTGCGACAGGAGGGTCGATGACGACCACCACGGAGGCCCCGCCCGCCGGCCAGGCCCGCTTCGACGAGCTCATCGCCGCCGACTCCCGCATCGAGCCGCGCGACTGGATGCCCGACGACTACCGCCGTACGCTCATCCGCCAGATGTCGCAGCACGCCCACTCCGAGATCATCGGGATGCAGCCGGAGGCCAACTGGATCAGCCGCGCTCCGAGCCTGAAGCGCAAAGCGATCCTGATGGCCAAGGTGCAGGATGAGGCGGGCCACGGCCTGTACCTCTACTCCGCCACCGAGACCCTCGGCATCACCCGCGACGAACTCACCGAGCAGTTGCTCTCGGGCCGCGCGAAGTACTCCTCCATCTTCAACTACCCCACCCTCAGCTGGGCCGACATCGGCGCGATCGGCTGGCTGGTCGACGGCGCCGCCATCTGCAACCAGGTGCCCTTGTGCCGCTGCTCGTACGCCCCCTACGGCCGCGCGATGGTCCGCATCTGCAAGGAGGAGTCCTTCCATCAGCGGCAGGGTTTCGAGATCCTGCTGTCCCTCATGCACGGAACCCCCGAACAGCAGCGGATGGCTCAGGATGCGGTGGACCGCTGGTACTGGCCGTCGCTGATGATGTTCGGGCCGCCCGACGCGGACTCCCCCAACTCGGCCCGGTCGATGGCCTGGCACATCAAGCGGTTCTCCAACGACGAGTTGCGGCAGCGGTTCGTCGCCATGCTCGTTCCGCAGGCGGAGGCGCTCGGCGTCATCCTGCCCGACCCCGACCTCCACTGGAACGAGGAGCGGCAGGCGTACGACCTCGGACCGATCGACTGGAGCGAGCTGCAGGAGGTGATCGCCGGACGCGGGCCCTGCAACGCCCAGCGGATGCAGCGCCGGCGCGAGGCGCACGAGGACGGACGCTGGGTGCGGGATGCCGCGGCCGCCTACGCGGAAAAACGCGCGCATCCCGAAATCGCGGAGGCCGTCGCATGAACGCGGAGCCGTGGCCGCTGTGGGAGGTGTTCGTCCGCGCGTCCCGCGGTCTCAGCCACGTGCATGTCGGCTCGCTGCACGCTCCCGACGAGCAGCTCGCCCTCCGCAACGCCCGCGACCTGTACACGCGCCGCGGCGAGGGCGTCTCGATCTGGGTGGTCCGCTCCGATCGGATCACCGCCAGCGACCCGGATGCGAAGGACGCCTTCTTCACCTCGCCGGAGGGCAAGAACTTCCGGCACGCGACGTATTACACCGCCGCCGAGGGGGTGAAGCACCTGTGACGGACACCGACAAGTCGAGCACCGACCAGAACACCGACGAGCACGGCCGGGTCGAGCTGAGCGCCGTCCTCCTCTCCGACGAGTTCGTCGCCTCCGACACCCCCGCCTCCCCTCTGGTCGCCGAGTACGCCCTCTGGCTCGGCGACGACGCCCTCGTGCTCGCCCAGCGCCTGGGCGACTGGATCACCCGCGCACCGGAGCTGGAGGAGGATGTGGCGCTCGCCAACATCGCTCTCGACCTCCTCGGGCATGCCCGGTCCCTGCTCCGCTACGCCGGCTCCGCCTCGGGCCGGACCGAGGACGACCTGGCCTACTGGCGCGACGAGGGCGACTTCCGCTCCGCGCACCTGTTCGAGCAGCCGAACGGCGACTTCGCGCACACGATCGTCCGCCAGTTCGCCGCCTCCCACTACCTGTTCATCCTCTACGACCGGCTACGCGCCTCCACCGACCCGGTGCTCGCGGGCGTCGCCGCGAAGGCGGTGAAAGAGGTCGACTACCACCGCGATCACGCCGACCAGTGGATGCTGCGCCTGGCGCTCGGCACGGACGAGTCCCGCCGTCGCACCCTCCTCGCCCTGGAGGACATCTGGCCGTACGTGGACGAGCTCTTCTCGGACGATTCGGCCCCGATCGCCGATGCGGACGCGTCTGAGCCGCTCTTCGACGCACTAGAGGGCATCGCCGTCCGTCCCTCCACCCTGCGCGAGCCGTTCGACGCCGACATCGCGCCGGTCCTCGCCGAGGCCGAGCTGGAGCCGCCCACCGCGTTCCACGCGGCCGGCGGGGGCCGGCGCGGACGGCACTCCGAACACCTGGCACCGCTGCTGGCCGAGCTCCAGGTGCTGGCGCGTCAGCATCCGGGGGCATCATGGTGACGCATCATGCGGACGCGGCGCGCGCCTGGTCGGCCGCCGCTGCCGTGGTCGACCCGGAGGTGCCCGTCCTCACCATCGACGACCTCGGCGTACTGCGCGAGGTCACGGTCGGCGACGACGGCGTCGAGGTCGTCATCACTCCGACCTACTCCGGCTGCCCGGCGATGGATGCGATCCGCGAGGATGTGGTGCGCGCCCTGACCTCCGCAGGCTTCAGCGAGGTGCGTGTCCGTCTCACGCTGTCACCCGCCTGGACCACCGACTGGATCAGCGCCGCCGGTCGCACGGCGCTGAAGGAGTACGGGATCGCCCCGCCCTCCGCCGCCGGTCCTGTCAGCCTCCGCCTGTCGGTGAAGTGCCCGCACTGCGGCTCCCTCGACACCCGGGAGGTGGCGCACTTCGGCTCGACCTCGTGCAAGGCGCTGTTCGTCTGCCGCGCCTGCGGCGAGCCCTTCGACCACTTCAAAGCGCTGTGAGCGCCGCCTGATGGCGCGCGCCCGGTTCCACAGCCTGCCCGTGGCGGAGGTGCGTCCGCTGACCGCGGCGAGCGTCGAGGTGACCTTCGCCGTCCCGGACGAGTTGCGCGGCGAGTACGACTACCTGCCCGGCCAGCACGTGGCGCTCCGCGCCCACGTCGACGGCCGCGAGCTGCGCCGCAGCTACTCGCTGTGCCGACCGCCCGAGCCCGGACGGATCAGCGTGGCCATCAAGCGCGACCTCGGCGGCGCGTTCTCCACCTGGGCGACGAGCGAGTTGCGCCCTGGAGACGCGATCGACGTGATGAGCCCGCAGGGCACCTTCACTCTCGACCCCGAGCGCATGCAGGACCGGCACATCGTCGGCATCGCCGCCGGCTCGGGAATCACCCCGCTGATGGCACTCGCCAGCAGCGTCCTCGCCGCATCCTCCACCTCCAGCTTCACGCTCGTCTACACCAACCGCACGGCCGTCGACGTGATGTTCCTGGAGGAGCTCGCCGATCTGAAGGACCGCTACCCGGCGCGGCTCGCGCTCCATCACGTCCTGTCGCGCGAGCAGCGTTCGGCGCCTCTCCTCTCGGGCCGGATCGACGAGGAGCGACTGCGGCGGATGCTGGACACGCTCCTCCCACCGGACACCGTCGACGAGTGGTTCCTCTGCGGACCGTTCGAGCTCGTCCAGCTGTGCCGCGACGTTCTCGAGGAGTACGGGGTGGCGCGGGAGCGCATCCACTTCGAGCTGTTCACCACCGGCGAGCCCGGCGAGCCGCGCGGCGATGTCGGCCACCCGGTCGTCGTGCGCGAGGGCGAGCGCACGGCCGAGATCGAGTTCCGGCTCGACGGGCTGACCTCGACCGTGACAACGCCCGTGGATGCGAACGAGTCCGTCCTCAACGCCGCGCTGCGGGTGCGGCCGGATGTGCCGTTCGCCTGCACCGGCGGCGTCTGCGGCACCTGTCGCGCGCGGCTCGTCTCGGGTGACGTGCGGATGACGGAGAACTACGCCCTCGAGCCCGAGGAGCTCGAGCGCGGCTACGTGCTGACCTGCCAGTCCCATCCGCTCACCGATCGCGTCGTGGTCGACTACGACGTCTGAACCGCCGCCCCCGACCCGACCCCACCGCAAGGAGAACGCCGTGATCGACCTGGACATCGCCGACGGCATCGCCCGCGTGACGCTCAACGCACCCGAGCGGCTGAATGCCCTCGGGCCGGACGACCTCCGCGAGTTGACCGCCGCCTACACAGAGGCGGAGGCGTCCGGCGTGCGCGCGCTCGTGCTGCGCGGCGAGGGCCGCGCCTTCTGCGCCGGCCGCGATATCGCCGGCGTCGACCCGGCCACCGACGATGTCGCCGGCTATCTCGACGGCCTCGTCACTCCGCTCCTGCGCCGCATCGCGGCCTTCCCCGCGCCGACCTTCGCGGCCGCGCACGGCGCCTGCCTCGGGGTCGGGCTCGGCCTGCTGGCCATGACCGACGTCGTCTACGTCGCCGAGGACGCCAAGGTCGGCTCCCCCTTCGCGGCCCTCGGAGCCGCCCTCGACTCCGGCGGCCACTGGCTGCTCGTCTCGCGGCTGGGCCCGCATCGCGCGCTCGACCTCATCGTCTCCGGCCGCCTGCTCTCCGGCACCGAAGCCGTCGCCGCCGGCCTGTTCTCGCGCGCCCTCCCGGCCTCTCAGCTGAGGGGCGAGGTGGATGCAGCCGCCACCGCAGCAGCCTCCGGCGCGACTGAGTCGTTCCTGGCGAGCAAGCGCATCGTCGCCGGCCTGCGCGACGGCTCCCTCGACCTCTGGGGATCCGTCGCCGCCGAGAACGCCGCGCAGGCCCGCTTGCGCGACACGGCGGACTACCGGGAGGGGTTCCGCGCCTTCCAGGAGAAGCGCAAGCCGGGCTTCACCGGGCACTGAAGCGCGCGGACGACCGGCGCGTGTGGCCCGGCCGCCGACTCAGCCCACCCGGGCCGCCAGCAGCCGCTGCACCGCGGCGAGCGGGATCGGGATCCACGACGGGCGGTGCCGCGCCTCGTAGGCGATCTCGTACACCGCCTTGTCGAGCTCGAAAGCGTCCAGCAGCTGCTCGAAGTCCTCGACCTCGGAGCCTGCGACCGAGGCATACCCGTCCAGGTACGCCGCCCGGGCCGCCGCCGTCCAGCCGGTGGCGTCGATCGGCGTCTCCCGCCGGGCGAGCGATCCGGCGACGTAGTCGAACGAGCGCAGCATGCCGGCGACGTCCCGCATCGTCGCGTCGGGAATCGCCCGTTCCGAGAGCGGACGCAACGGCTCGCCCTCGAAGTCGATGAACTGCCAGCCGCGTTCCGGCGAGTACAGCACCTGCCCCAGATGCAGGTCGCCGTGGATGCGCTGCAGCAGCGGAAGAGGCGCAGCCGCCGCCTCCTCGTACACGGCGGTGATCCCGGCCCGCAGCTCCTCGACCTCCGGCACCTCGGTGGTCGTGACCGCCAGCCGCCGGAACATGCCGTCGAGAGCGAGGGCCACATCCTCTCGGGTGGCCCGCTTCGTGGGGAGCACCTGCGCCATCAGCCGGTGCAGTTCAGCCGTCCCTGCTCCCAGCTGGAACGCGCGATCGGTGAAGTCCTCGCCGTTTTCGGCGGCGCTGACCGCCAGCTCCCAGCCGTCCTCCGCGCCCGGCAGGAAGTCCTGCATGAGGGCGAGCTCGCCGGACGCGATGCCGCCGTCCCCGGTGGGCCAGCGTCCGGTCAGCCAGCCGAGCAGCGACGGAGTGCGCCGGGAGCCGCCTGCCGTGAGCGCCGCGAGCGTGGAGACGTCCGGGTTCTCGCCGTCCTGCACCACGCGGAACACCTTGATGAGCGCGGGGCGTCCGCCCTCCAGCTCCCCGACGATGGAGGTGTTGGACTGCTCCCCGGTCAGCCGCCGCGACGATCGCACCACCAGCGGTCCTCCCAGCGAGTGCCCTTCGGCGAGCGCTGCCCGTCCCTCCGCCCGTTGCTCGCCCGTCATCAACTGCACCAGCGAGGCGACGTACGCCTCCTCCGTCGGACCGTCGTACAGGTAACGGCCTCCGGCCTCCCCGATCAGGGCCGCCTCCTCGCCGTCCCGGCCGGCGCGCGCCACCACCGGCACCTGGTAGACGCGCGGAGTCCGCGGAGCGTCGTCGCAGAAGAAGAAGGTGGTGATGCGGACGTCGCCGTCCCCTGGCCGCGCGTCCACCGGTCCGGGATCGAACGATCCGAGCAGCCGCAGCCGCGGCTCGACATTCTTCGTCGAGTACCAGCGCTGACGCCGCATCCACGTCCCGACGAGCTCCGTGAGTTCGGTCATGTCCCGAACGGTACGCCCGCTCCGGCGATTGCGCGCGGGTGCCCGGCCAATCCTGAGGTAGGCGCGCCTCGGATCGATGTGTGGATGCGCTCAGAGCGTCCCGAGCACCACGCCGCGCGCCGCCATGAACGGTTGCGGGTCGATCTGGAGCCCGTTGACGTGGACCTCGAAGTGGAGGTGGCATCCGGTCGACAGGCCCGTGGAGCCGACCTGGGCGATCGGCTGGCCGGCGGCCACGTGCTCGCCGATCGTCACCCCGATGCCGCCGTCGCGGATGTGGCCGTAGGCCGTCTCCACTCCGCCGCCGTGGTCGATGAGGATGTAGTTGCCGTACCCGCTGAACGGCCCGGCCCGCTCGACCGTACCGGCCGCGGCGGCGAAGATCGTGGTGCCGCACGCTGCACCGAGGTCGTCCCCGGGGTGGAAGAGCGCGGTCCCCAGCGGACGAGAGGGACGCGGACCGAACACGTCGGTGATCGGTCCGTGGACCGGGAGCGCCCATCCACTCGACACCAGCGTGGCGTCGGAGGTGAGCACCTGGAAGTTCGAGCCGGCCGCGATCACCGTCGGCGTCGCTGCGAGGGCGGCGGACGCGGCGTTGACCTGCTGCTGCGCCGACTCGACCGCCTGGGCGCTGGCCTGGACGTCGATGGCGGAGGCGGCGTCACGGGCGCCCTGCGCCTTCTTCGCGATGGCCTCGGCGCTCTTCTTGTCCTTCGCGGCGGCGCGGAGCGCGGCATCGGCCTGCGCGGAGAGGGAGGACAGCCGGTCCGCAGCGCCGAGCTTCGTGAGGAGATCG
This sequence comes from Leifsonia sp. HAY1-4F, assembly GCF_056755275.1. Lineage (NCBI taxonomy): Bacteria > Bacillati > Actinomycetota > Actinomycetes > Micrococcales > Microbacteriaceae > Leifsonia > Leifsonia sp. HAY1-4F. Next base: position 26,607 of record NZ_JBNDHX010000024.1, on the reverse strand, counting down.
CCGCCGGACCCGGTGAGGGCCGCAGCGAGCGGATCCGGCCGGAGCAGGTGCGCGCCGGCCGAGCGGATGAGCGCCGTCGCGAAGGCGGCCGTTCCCTCCGCATGCTTGGTGGCGGCAGCGGCCTCCTTCTTCAGGGCGTCAGCGGCCGCCTGGGCCTGCGCGTGCTCACGCTGCGCGCCCTGCGCCTGCTGCGTGGCGTCCGCCAGCTGCTGCTGCGCCGCCGCCAGGTCGCTCGCCAGTTGGGCGGCCTGCTGGAGCTGAGCGAGGTCGATGTTCTGGAACGACGGGAGGTCGGGCGCCGTCAGCGTGATCTCGTCGACGGGAGCGGGCTGGGGCGGAGCTGCGGGGGCGGCGGTGGGTGTCGGAGTCGGCGTGTGTGCCGGGGTCGGGATGGGCGTCGGCGTGGGTGTGGGTGTCGGAGTCGGCGTGGGGGTCGGGGTTGGCGTGGGTGTCGGCGTCGGTGTAGGCGTCGGGGTCGGAGTCGGCGTCGGCGTGGAGCTCGGATCCGGATCCTTGTCCGTCCCCCCTCCGTCGTCCCCTCGCTGCGGATCGGTCGTCAGTCCCGAGGTGGGGCCCGGCGTCGGCAGGGGCGTCGATGTCGGGATGGGCGTCGAAGTCGGCGACGCGCATCCCACAGTGCATTCGTCCGCGGCGGCCGGCTGCGGCGCCGCCAGCATCCCCCCGGCCACGAGAACCAGCGCGGCCCACGCGGGGATCAGGCGCGGTCCCCCGAACCGCGTCGCCTGCCTACCTCGACTGAAAGCTCTGCGCATGATGGGCGGGCGCCGGCGAGAAATGTGCCGGCTGACCCGTAGTGAGATGTTCTCACCGTGTCGCTGAGGGAACAAGACACCCATTCGAGGTTGGATGCGGCTCACAGGCTCGGCACGTTACGGTGAGAGACTGTGACCGACAGTACAGCCACCGCGCGTCCGCGCCGCGCCGCACGGCGCACCTCCAATTGGAAGACGCTGCTGCGGGATGTCGTGGTCATCTTCGTGGTCGCGGTGCTGGTCTCGTTCCTCATCAAGACCTTCGTCGCCCGCTCCTTCTACATCCCGTCCGGATCGATGGAGAACACCCTCCAGATCAACGACCGGATCATCGTGAACGAGCTGCAGCCGAAGGTCTTCGGCCTGCAGCGCGGCGACGTCGTCGTGTTCAAGGATCCGGGCGGCTGGCTGCCGCCTGCGCCCCCGCCGACGGGCAACGCGTTCCAGCAGGGCGTCGGCGCCGTGCTCGACTTCGTCGGTCTGGGCGCCTCCGACTCGGACCAGCACCTCGTCAAGCGCCTCATCGGCCTGCCGGGAGACCACATCAGCTGCTGCAACGCTCTCGGCCAGCTGAGCGTGAACGGCGTGCCGCTGAAGGAGCCGTACGTGCTCCTGCCCGCCGGCGTGCAGGCCGTCTCCGAGAAGTCGTTCGACGTCACCGTCCCGCAGGGAACGGTGTGGGTGATGGGCGACAACCGCTACAACTCGGCGGACTCGCGCTATCACATGAACGACCCGGGCAAGGGGTTCGTCCCGCTCTCGGATGTCGTCGGCAAGGCGTTCGTGATCAGCTGGCCGGTCAGCCACTGGTCGTGGCTGGATGACTACCCGGACGTGTTCCGCGGCGCGGAGCGCGAGAACCAGTAGCGTTCCTGGCGAAATCCTCACGCTCACAGCGGAGTCGGGCCACAATGTCGAGAAGTGGTCGTCTCGTTCGACGTCCCGATGAAACGTTCGCGAATCGAGAGGACAGAACGATGAAGTACATGATGTTCGTAGTCACCACCACCGAGCCGGACAGCGAGAAGGACGACTCCGATGTCGACCTGTGGGTCGACGAGCTCGAATCCTCGGGCAAGCGCCTGATCGGCGAGGTGCTGCAGCCGCCCTCCGAGGCCCGTATGGTCCGGGTGCGCAACGGCAAGCGGTACGTCACCGACGGTCCGTTCGCCGAGACGAAGGAGTGGATCTGCGGATTCGACATCCTGGACGTCGACAGCATGGAGGAGGCCATCGAGATCGCCTCGCGTCACCCCATGGCGCGCAACGGGCAGCTGGAGCTGCGCCCGTTCATGCAGTGGGAGGAGACCGCCGGGGCGTGAACGGTCGGCCGGTCGTCGTCACGGCAGCGGGCGCGGTCCGCGGCCGCGACGACGGCCGCGTGGCCGCCTGGCGCGGCATCCGCTACGCAGAGCCCCCGACGGGCGCTCTCCGCTGGCGGGCGCCGGTCCCGGCCGCACCGTGGCGTGGCATCGCCGAGGCCGGCGCCTTCGGTCCTGCGTCGCCTCAGCGACCCAACCCCGCCGTCCCGCTCGGCCCGCCGGGCACGGTGCGGATGGACGAGGACTGCCTGTTCCTCAACGTCGTCCGCCCTTCGGCGGAGGCGGCATCCGGCCGTCCACGACCGGTGATGGTGTGGCTGCACGGCGGCGCCTACGCTGTCGGCGCCTCGAGCCAGCTGATCTACCACGGCGAGGTGCTGGTCACGAGCGCCGACGTCGTGCTCGTCACGCTCAACTATCGGCTCGGCCCGCTCGGTTTCCTCGACCTCGGAGCGGCCGGCGTCGCGACGGCGCAGTCGAACCTGGCGCTGCGGGATGTGCTGCTCGCCCTCCGCTGGGTGCAGGACAACATCCACGCGTTCGGCGGCGATCCGGACGCGGTGACGGTCTTCGGCCAGAGCGCCGGAGCCGGCCTCGTCACCGCGCTCCTGGCGTCGCCTGCCGCCGGCGGCCTGTTCCAGCGGGCCATCGCGCAGAGCCCGCCCGCCGGGTCGATGTACGGCCCCGAGCGCTCTGCGACGGTCGCGCGACGCTTCCTCGAGCACCTCGGAGTGCCCCCGGGAGACGCGGCGGCGCTCCGCGACCTCCCCGTCCAGGCCATCGTGGATGCGGGAGCCGCCGTGTACACCGAGATCCCGCGCGAGCATCCCGGCCGGCTCGCCTTCGCCCCCGTCGTCGGCGACGACCTGCTGCCGGAACCGCCCCTCCGGGTGCTGAGCGAGGGCCGGGGGCTGCCCGTCCCCCTGGTGATCGGGACGAACCGGGACGAGGCGACGCTCTTCCGGCTGATGCGGTCACCGCTGCTGCCCATCCGTCGTGCGGCACTGGAGCGGATGTTCGCAGCACTTCCCGCCGAGCAGGCGCCGGGCGTCCGCTTCCCCTCCCGCGAGGCCGTCCTCGCCGTCTATGCCCGCCGGCCGCTCTCCCGCGGCGTCCGCGTCGCCACCGACATCGCCTTCCGGATGCCGGCCCTCTGGACCGCGGCCGGCCACAGCACCGTCGCGCCCACCTTCCTGTACCGCTTCGACTACGCACCCCGGCTGCTCCGGCTGACCGGGATCGGCGCAGCGCACGCGACGGAGCTGCCCTACGTGTGGGGCGACTTCGGCACGCTCCCGCGCGACCCGTCGTTCTTCCTGGGCGGCCGCCGCACGGCGGAGGCGGTCTCCGAACGGGTGCGCGCACGCTGGGCCGCCTTCGCCCACGGCGGCGTCCCCGGTACCGGATGGAAACCCTACGACGTGGACGAGCGGGCGACCCTCGTCATCGGCCGGAACGATCGGCTGGTGCCCGATCTGGATGCGCGGCTCCGCGCCGGCTGGGGCGAACAGGTCCTGACATTCCGCTGACCCTCCCCCTAGACTCGCGGGATGGTCGTCCTGCCGCTGATCCTGCTGACGGTGTTCGTGGTCGCCCTCGTCGACGTCATCCTGCGCCGCGACGATCAAGTGCGGTACCTGCCGAAGCTCGCGTGGGTGTTCATCGTGATCCTGCTGCCCCTCATCGGAAGCGTCCTGTGGTTCACGGTGGGACGCGAGTACCAGCCGCGCCCGTCGCGCCCCCGCACCGTGGGGATGCCCGGACAGTACCGCCCGTCGGCGCCGGCTCCCTCCGCGCCGGCTCCCTCCGCGCCGGCTCGCTCCGCGGACAGCACCGAGGCGCAGCTCGCCGCCCTCGAACGCGAGATCGAGGAGGCCGACCGCGCCCGGACCATCCGGCGCCTCGAGGAGGAGCTCCGCCGCAGGAACGACGCCGGCGAGACGGCCTGACCCGCGCGGTCACCGCTCGGGCAGCAGTTCGGCCGAGCGGGCGGCGATGATGCTGGAGTCCGACAGTTGCCTGGTGATTCTGCGTGCTGCGCGTCACGCGCGGTGCTCTCACCCCGTCTTACAGGGGGTAGGAACAGATCGGCACATCCAGGATCGAGGGAAGCACATGGCGGAAATCAGTGTGACGGAGGACGTCTCCGTTCGGCGCCGCGACCACACGGAGGCCTGGACGAAGCTGCGGCACGCCATCGTGGAGGAATACGTCGGCAAACTCCCCGAGCTGCTCGACATCCACGAGTTCGCACGGCTGGCGGGGATGACGATCCGGGAGGTCCGCCATGCCGCCTCGTCCGGCGCCCTCGTCATCTCCATCCGCTCCGGGCGACGTGGCATCGCACCGGCGGACAACGTCCCGTTCCTCCTGGGCGCGCGGCTGCTGCGGCTGCACGCGGCGAAGCCGGTCCGGGAGCACACCGATCCACGCTCGCTCCCGGTCAGCGAAGCCGCCTACGAGCGGGTATGGGATGAAGCGGTCCGCACCTCCCTGACCCCGGCCGAGGCGCTCGAGCAGCTCATCCTCACAAGCTCGGGATCAGCCCCGGTGGCGAGCTCGAACGGCGTGCCGTCGGCTCCGAGCGCATAGCCATCGGCGCACAGAGCGTCGCTCGGGTCGGGCGACACGTGTGCGGTCGTCAGAGCCGGCGGTCGCTGCGCTCGAGCATCCACACCCAGAACCCGCCGACCAGCAGGACGGCCGCGATCGCCGCTGCCGTCGCGACAGCGAAGACGGTGGCCGTCACCCCGAGCGGCACGACGCAGACCGAGATCAGGGCGATCGCGGAGACGAGGACGCAGCTGGCTCCGATGATCGTCGCGGCGATCGCGAACATCGTGTCACGGTCCATCCGCCGCAGCCGCTGCGGCTCATCCAGAATCACGGATGCGTCAGGTGGGAGGTCGACGGCGGTCGCTCTGCGGATTTCGTTCGTCACACTAGCAATAGACGAGGCGTGGGAACGGACATGACGCTGGATCCCGAGGGAGCCGGCTGCGGGACTCGAACCCGCGACCGCTCGCTTACAAGGCGAGTGCTCTACCAACTGAGCTAAGCCGGCGATGGCGGTCGCCCGCCGTCCACAATCCTAGAGCAGCGGGAGAGGTTGCCGGAGATGCGGCCGGGTCGACGACCGGGTCAGGGCGTGGACGACGGAGTCGGCGTGGGTGTGGCGGTCGAGGAGTACTGGTCGCCCTGCGCCTGCAGCACGAAGGCCTTGAAGTCGCTCGCGCTGGTCAAGGGACCCGTGTACGGCTTGCCGTTCACCAGCACCAGCAGAGCGTTGGTCATCTTCTTGACGTCGGAGTTCGGGATGGGGCCGCTCAGCGCGCGGTCGCTCGCCGCAGTCACCCAGCTGGTGAAGCGTCCATCCGCGATGCACGAGTCGATGTCGCTGGTGTTCGTGGCTCCGGCCGCGGCCACCCGCTTCTTCAGGACGTCGTCGCTGAGGCCCGGGCCGCCCTCCGCCGGCTGCTTCTGGAAGAGGGAGGCGTTGAACTTCCAGAAGGCGTCCGGGTTGTAGTTCGCCACGCACGCCGCTGCGTTCGCCGCGCGGAGAGAGTACTTGGTACCCGCGGAGTGACTGGTGTAGATCGCGACCGGGTGCATCTCGACGGTCACGGCGCCGTCCTTCACCAACGGCTCCAGCTGCTTCAGGTTGGTGCGCTGGAAGTCGCCGCACAGCTTGCACAGGTAGTCGGCGTAGATGCGGATATCGACGGTGCTTCCCGATGGGTCGGGCCGGCTGGCGACCGGCGTGGCGTCGGCCGCCAGCGCTGCCGTCGTCTTGACGGCGAGGCCCGAGCCGACGACGACGCCGTCGCTGGCCATGTTGCGCGGACCGGGGACCGTCGGACGGATCGAGCTGACGATGACGATGACGACGATCGCGGCGACGGCGAGGGCGCCGAGCAGGATCCCGCCCGTCAGCAGGAGACGACGACGACGGTCTCGGCGCTGCTGCGACGTGCGAAGCTGGCGAGCCTTCTCCCGGGCGGCCGCGCGGACGTCGCCGGGGCGGCTGTCGTCGGGATCGGTCATGGAACTCATAGTCTGGGCGTACTGCTCTCGGGGTCGAGGGGCCGCGCGGGGGACGCGGCGGGCGGCGCACCTCCGGCGCACACAACCGGGACAGCGTAAACCGGCTGTCTGGGAATCGACCAGACGGTGGCTGGACGCCCCGGGTACATCGCAGGTCCGCCGATGCCATATTATGGCCAGGTGGCATCGACGCCATCGCAACGTCGACCACGTTCATCCATTCACAACGGATCGTCCGGCACGTACCTGCCGGTGAAGGAGAAAAGAAGAAAATGGCGACAGTCACCTACGACAAGGCGACCCGGCTCTACCCGGGATCCACCCGCCCCGCCGTGGACGCACTGGACCTGGAGATCGCAGACGGGGAATTCCTCGTCCTCGTCGGTCCCTCGGGTTGCGGTAAGTCCACCTCGCTCCGCATGCTCGCGGGCCTCGAAGAGGTCAACGACGGCAACATCTTCATCGGAGAGCGCAACGTCACCGATGTGCCGCCGAAGGACCGCGACATCGCGATGGTGTTCCAGAACTACGCGCTGTACCCGCACATGACCGTCGCCGAGAACATGGGCTTCGCGCTCAAGATCGCGGGCGTCGGCAAAGAGGAGCGCGCGAAGCGCGTCCTCGAGGCGGCGAAGCTGCTCGACCTGGAGCCGTATCTCGGCCGCAAGCCGAAGGCCCTCTCCGGTGGTCAGCGTCAGCGTGTCGCCATGGGCCGGGCGATCGTCCGCTCCCCCCAGGTGTTCCTCATGGACGAGCCGCTGTCGAATCTCGACGCCAAGCTCCGCGTGCAGACCCGCACGCAGATCGCGTCGCTGACCCGCCGCCTCGGCGTCACCACCGTCTACGTCACGCACGACCAGACCGAGGCGCTGACCATGGGCGACCGCATCGCGGTGCTCAAGGACGGCGTCCTCCAGCAGGTGGGCACCCCGCGCGACCTGTACGCGCAGCCGAACAATGTCTTCGTCGCCGGCTTCATCGGCAGCCCGGCCATGAACCTGTTCACGGCGGATGTCACCGATGGCGGAGTGCGCTTCGGTTCGGCCGTCGTGCCGGTCGAGCGCGACACGATCGCCAACGCCGGCTCGTCGGTCACGATCGGTGTCCGTCCCGAAGACGTCGTCGTCTCCAACACCGAGGGGACCGGCCTCAAGGTCACGGTCGACCTCGTCGAGGAGCTCGGAGCAGATGGCTACCTGTACGGCCACTCCGAGGTCGAGGGCAAGCGCACCGACATCGTCGGCCGCGTGGACGGCCGCGTTCACCCGAACGCCGGCGACACCGTCTACATCACCCCGAAGCCGGGCCACGTCCACGTCTTCCACGCGGAGTCGGGCGAGCGCCTCGGCGGCGCCGTGGTCGACTGAGCCTTGTCATAGGCTGAGGCCGCAGAGCGGTTCACACTCTGCCGCAGTCCGGATCGGGCTGCGGCAGAGTGGCTTAACGGCCCGCTCGGCAGCCTCAGCGAAAACACCGACCGGAGGACCATCGTGGCCGGATCCGTCAACATCACCGCAGCGACCGTCGACCCGGCGCTCCTCGACCTCCCGTGGAGCATTCCGCTCGAGGACTGGTCGAACGAGCACATCGCCCTCCTGCCGAAGGGCATCAGCCGGCACCTCGTGCGCTTCGCCAACCTGTCCGGCTACGTCATCGCCATCAAGGAGACGACGGCCGAGATGGCGCAGCGCGAGTACGACATGCTCCGCACGCTCCAGCGTCTGGATGTGCCCTGTGTCGACCCGGTCGCGGTGATCAAGAACCGCACGGACGAGGACGGCACGCCGCTCAACGCGGCGCTGGTGACCCGGCACCTGAAGTTCTCACTCCCCTACCGCGCACTGTTCTCGCAGACCCTGCGGCCGGACACGGCCACTCGACTCGCCGATGCTCTCGCCGTGCTCCTGGTGCGCCTGCACATCGTCGGGTTCTTCTGGGGAGATGTGTCGCTGTCCAACACGCTGTTCCGCCGCGATGCCGGGGCGTTCGCGGCCTATCTGGTGGATGCCGAGACCGGCCAGCTGTACGAGGGCGGCCTGTCGAACGGGCAGCGCGAGAACGACCTCGAGATCGCGCGCGTCAACATCGCCGGTGAGCTGATGGATCTCGAAGCGGGCGGCCGTGCGGACGAGGAGCTCGACCCCCTCCGCGTCTCCGAGGGGATCGTCGCCGCCTACCGCTCGCTCTGGAAGGAGCTGACCGGCAGTGAGTCGTTCTCCTCGTCGGAGCGGTGGCGCATCAGCGAGCGTGTCGAGCGGCTCAACGAGCTGGGCTTCGACATCGAGGAACTGGCGATCAAGACGTCGGAGGAGGGCACGAAGGTGCGCATCCAGCCGAAGGTCGTGGATGCCGGTCACCATCAGCGCCGCCTGCTCCGCCTCACGGGACTGGATACGGGAGAGAACCAGGCGCGCCGCCTGCTCAACGACCTGGACTCCTATGCCGCGACCGTGGGCAAGGAAGGCCTGGACGAGGAGGCGATGGCCCACGAGTGGCTGCTGCGCGTCTTCGAGCCGGTCATCCGCTCCATCCCGGCCGACCTGAAGGGCAAGCTGGAGCCGGCCGAGGTCTTCCACCAGCTGCTGGAGCACCGCTGGTTCATGTCGCAGAACGAGGGACGGGATGTTCCCCTCGCGGAGGCGCTCACGTCGTACATCAACGACATCCTCCGGCACCGCCGAGACGAGGCGACGGTGATCGCCCCGCCCACCGAGACGATCAGCATCCCGGTGCTGGGCGGGGCGGCCGCGACGAACGACGAGGACGACGACGACGACTGGCGTTCGAAGGTCTGAGGTCCGGCCTCCCGGAGCTCGACGTGCTCCTGTAGCTCGTCGCGCTGCTTAGCTCGTCGCGCTCCCGTACCTGGTCGCTTCGTAGGTCGTGGCGCTGCCCTAGCTCCTGGCGCCGGCGCCGGCCTCCGCCCGGAGCTTGGCGATCTCGTACAGTGTGACGCTCGCGGCGATGCCGGCGTTGAGGGACTCGGTCGCGGCCGTGATCGGGATGGACACGACAGCGTCGCACGTCTCGGTCACCAGTCGCGAGAGGCCTTTGCCCTCGCTTCCGACGACGATCACCACCGGCCGGTCGGCGAACGAGAGGCCGGGGAGAGCGACGTCGCCGCCGCCGTCGAGGCCGAGGACGAACACTCCGGCCTTCTTGAAGTCCTTCAGCGTCTGCGTCAGATTCGCCGCCATGGCGACCGGGGTGCGCGCTGCTGCGCCCGCCGAGGTCTTCCAGGCCGACGCCGTCATGCCGACCGAGCGCCGTTGCGGAACAATGACGCCCTGGCCGCCGAACGCCGCGGTGGACCGGATGATCGCCCCGAGGTTGCGGGGGTCCGTGATCCCGTCGAGGGCGACGAACAGCGGCGTCTGGCCGGTGCGGATCGTCCGGTCGAGCAGTTCTCCGGGGTGCGCGTACTCGTACGGCGGCACCTTGAGGGCGACTCCCTGGTGGACGGCGTCGCGGCCGGCCAGACGGTCGAGCTCCGGGCGCATGACCTCGAGCATCGGCAGTCCGCGCCGGGTCGCGATGGAGAGGATCTCCTTCATCCGGTCGTCGAACTCCACCCTGGCCGCGATGTACAGCGTGCTGGCCGGGATGTTGGCGCGCAGTGCCTCCAGAACGGAGTTGCGGCCCGTCACGATTTCGCTCTCGTCGCCGTTCTTGGCGCGACGCGAGGCGCCTGAGGCTCCGCGCGGAGCCGCATCCCGTCCCCCGCGCTGGGCCGCTTTGGCTGCCGCCCGCTCGCGCAGGGCCTTCGCCTTGCCCGCGGGATGGTAGTCCCGGTCCTCCGCCTTCGGCGTCGGGCCGCGGCCCTCCAGTGCCTTGCGACCGTGGCCCCCGGTGCCGACCTGGGCGCCCTTCTTGCTCTTGCGTACCGCGCCGGCGCGCGGCTTTCCACCCGAGTTCTTCATGATCCGATGCTCCAATGCGACCCCGTCGGGGTGTCTTCGATGGTGATTCCTGCCGCCGTCAGCTCGTCGCGGATGCGATCGGCTGCGGCGAAGTCACGCGCGGCCCTGGCGTCCTGCCGGTCGGCGAGGAGGCGGTCGATCAGCTCGCCGAGCGCCGACTCGACGACGGTCGAGCCGCCGCTGCGCCACTGCGGCGACAGCGGGTTGATGCCGAGGACCTCCGTCATCGCGAGCGCGTGCCCGCGAGCGGTGGCCGCCGCCTCCAAGTCTTCCGCATCCAGTGCCGCATTGCCTGAGCGTACGGTGTCGTGGAGGACCGCGAGCGCCTGAGGGACAGCGAGATCGTCGTCCATCGCCTCGGCGAACGCGTCGGGCACGACCTCGACGCCGTGCCCGGCGAAGCGCGTGCCGGACAGGCGGCGTTCCACCCGCTCGAAGAAGCCGGCGATCCGGTCGAGCGCCGCCTCGGCCTCGCTGAGCGACCCGTCGTGGAAGTCGATGGTCGAGCGGTAGTGCGCCGAGCCGAGGTAGTAGCGCACCACGAGCGGACGGGCCGCGCCGAGCAGGTCGGCGGCGTACACCGAGTTGCCGAGCGACTTGCTCATCTTCTGGCCGTTGACGTGGACCAGGCCGTTGTGCACCCAGTAGTTGGCGAACGGGTCACCGGCGGCCGTCGACTGGGCCACCTCGTTCTCGTGGTGCGGGAAACGCAGGTCGAGCCCGCCCCCGTGGATGTCGAAGTGCGGTCCGAGGTACTTCCGCGACATCGCGGAGCACTCGATGTGCCACCCCGGCCGTCCTGCTCCCCAGGGCGACGGGAACGCGGCGGACTGCGGCTCGTCCGCCTTCCGCCCCTTCCACAGTGCGAAGTCGCGCGGATCGTGCTTGGCGCGAGGATCGGCGTCGGCTGCCGCCTCCATGTTGTCGATGCTCTGGCGGGTCAGCTCGCCGTACGACGGCCAGCTCTTGACGTCGAAGTACACGTCACCGGAACCGTCCGGCGCAGCGTATGCGTGACCCGACTCGATGAGTCGCCCGATCAGTTCCTGCATTTCGGGGATGCTCGCCGTCGCGCGCGGCTCGTAGGTCGGCGGCTGGATGCCGAGCGCGCGATAGGCGTCGGTGAACTCCAGCTCGAAACGGTACGCGAGCGCCCACCACTGCTCACTTCCGCCCTCTTCGAGTCCCGCGGCCGCGTTGACCAGGATCTTGTCGTCGATGTCGGTGACGTTGCGCACGAGTGTCACGTCGAATCCGCGGTACGCGAGCCAGCGACGCAGCTGGTCGTACACCAGGGCCGAACGCAGGTGGCCGATGTGCGGTGACGACTGAACCGTCGGCCCGCACACGTAGATGCCGATCTCGCCCTCGCGGAGGGGGACGAAGTCGCGCAGAGCGCCGGCTTTCGTGTCGAAGAGTCGCAGGGTCACGGCATAAGCCTACGGGCCGCCTCCTCGTCGACGCGCCGCATGTCGAACATGTGGATCAGTCCCCAGCACGCCGGGCTGTGGACGGAATCAGCTGAACAGGAGGGCCGTCGCCTGCGCCAGGACGCCCTCGCCCCTCCCGGTGAAGCCCAGGCCGTCCGTCGTGGTGGCGCCGATCGACACGGGTGCACCGAGGATCGCCGACAGCCGCTCCTGAGCCTCGGCCCGCCGCGGGGCGAACTTCGGACGGTTCCCGACCAGCTGCACGGCGACGTTGCCGATCCGGAAACCGGCCTCCTCCACCAGCCGGCGCGCCTCGGCCAGGAAGACCTCGCCATGCGCGCCGGAGAACCGCGGGTCGCCCGTCCCGAAGACACCACCGATGTCGCCGAGGCCCGCGGCGGACAGCAGGGCGTCGACGATCGCGTGGGCGACCGCGTCCCCGTCGCTGTGCCCGGCGAGTCCCGGCTCGCCCGGCCAATGGAGTCCGGCAAGCCACAGCTCGGCGGCGGGATCGAAGGCATGTGTGTCGCTCCCCGTCCCGATCCGCGGCACGGCGGAATCGGCGAGCAGCTCTTCGGCCAGCCGCAGGTCCCAGGGGGTCGTCACCTTGAACGCGTGCGCGTCGCCGGCCACGACATCCACCCGGAATCCGGCCGCCGCCACGAGGCCCGCGTCGTCGGTCTCCTCGCTCTCGGCGAGCGCGTAGGCGGTCAGCAGTTGCTCGCGGGGGAACCCCTGCGGGGTCTGCACCGCCGAGAGGATGCTCCGGTCGACCGTCTCGTGCACCGCGCCGTCGGTGCCGACCCGCTTCACGGTGTCGGCGACGGGCAGCCCCGGCACCACGCCGTATCCCCGTTCCCGCACGGCATCCACGACCGCGTCGAACAGCGCGGACGGCGCCAGCGCGCGGGCGGCGTCGTGCACGAGGACCACCTCGGCCTGCGCATCCACCATCGACAGCCCCTCCGCCACGGAGGCCTGCCGTGTCGCGCCGCCGGCGACGACGGTCACGGGCCTCCCCGCTGCCCGCTGCGCCAGCTCGGCTGCCTCGTCCACACGGTCCGCCGGAACGACGACGATGGCCTCGGCCGGGTACCGCATTCCGCGAACGGCATGGAGCGACCTCTCCAGCAGGGTCACTCCGCGGAGCGTCACGAACGCCTTCGGCACATCGGCGCCCAGGCGGGTCCCCGAGCCGGCGGCGACGATGACGACCGCGACGCGCGGTCCGGTGATGCTGTCCACGCGACGAGCGTACCGGGCCGGGCCCGGCGTCGCGGCGATGCCGCCTGGCCGTGCCTCCCGGAGACGCCGACCGGCTGCGCCGATCAGCCGCGTCGCCCGGCAACGAGAACGGCCCCGCCGCACTGTGCGTCGGGCACAGGGCGGCAGGGCCGTGAATTCGTCGGAAGCGGCCTTAGGAGGCCAGCACCTCATCCAGCAACGTCGAAGCCTTCTCGTCGTCCGTCTTCTCGGCGAGCGCGAGCTCGGAGATCAGGATCTGACGGGCCTTCGCGAGCATGCGCTTCTCGCCCGCGGAGAGCCCCCGGTCCTGGTCCCGGCGCCACAGGTCGCGGACGACCTCGGAGACCTTGATCACGTCGCCGGAGGCCAGCTTCTCGAGATTGGCCTTGTAGCGGCGCGACCAGTTCGTCGGCTCCTCGGTGAACGGGGCTCGCAGCACCTCGAAGACGCGGTCGAGACCTTCTTTGCCGATGACATCGCGTACACCGACGAGATCGACGTTCTCGGCGGGGACCTCGATGGTCAGGTCGCCCTGCGTCACGTTGAGCTTGAGGTACAGCTTCTCTTCACCCTTGATGATTCTCTTCTTGACTTCGGTGATCGTTGCGGCACCGTGGTGCGGATAGACGACGGTCTCGCCAACCTCGAAAAGCATAGATTTGTTGTCCCTTCAGCAATGAATAGGATACCACACGAGGCACATGCTAAGGTTCGCCCTCACGCCTCCAGCGGGCCCGGACACCCCTTCTCCATACGATAGAGTTGCAGGGAAAAACCACCGGGAGGGTCATCCGTGAAAGCTCGAGTCGCGACGTCCGTCGCCCTCGCCCTGGCCGTCGCGTTCGGCACCGCGGGATGCGGTTTCATCGCCCCGCAGGCCACCACCAAGCACTACGACGCGAGCGACGGCGTCGGCGGAAGTGTCGGATCGATCGACATCCGCGACGCGATGATCATCACCGACGCGAAGAACGGCACGGTCGGCAACCTCGTCCTCACGCTCGTCAACACGGGTTCGGCGAGCGAGCAGGTCGCGATCAGCGCCGGCGACGGCAGTTCCAGCGCCGCCCACGTGACGGTCGGCCCCGGCCAGATCACGCAGCTCGGCCAGAACCCGGAGGATGGGGGGCCGCACAACGTTCTCATTCCGGAGTTCAGCACCAAACCAGGCGGCCTGTACAAGGTGTACTTCCAGTACGGCGACCAGACCGGCGTGAACCTCACGGTTCCGGTCCTCGACGGCCGGCTCCCCGAGTACTCGAACCTGGTGCCGCCGACGATCCTGCCGGCCGCCCGCTAGGCGTTGAAGCGGTAGCCGAGCCCGCGGACGGTCACCAGCATCTGCGGCTCGGACGGGCTCTCCTCGATGCGTGAGCGGATGCGCTTGATGTGTACATCCAGCGTCTTCGTGTCGCCGAAGTAGTCGCTCCCCCACACCCGGTCGATCAGCTGCCCGCGCGTGAGAACGCGGCCGGCGTTGCGGAGGAGCAGCTCGAGCAGCTCGAATTCCTTCAGCGGCATGGAGATCTCCTGGCCGTTGACGGCGACGGTGTGGCGATCCACATCCATCCGGACAGTGCCCGCCTCCAGCACGCCGTCATCCTGCAACTCCTCTTCCTCCACGCGTCGGCGCAGAACCGCACGGATGCGGGCGAGCAGCTCGCGCGACGAGTAGGGCTTCGTCACGTAGTCGTCGGCTCCGAGCTCGAGCCCGACCACGATGTCCACTTCGGAGTCCTTCGCCGTCAGCATGATGATCGGAACGTTCGAACGGGTGCGGATCTCCCGGCACACCTCGGTGCCCGGAATGCCCGGCAGCATCAGGTCCAGCAGGATCAGGTCGGCGCCGTCACGGTCGAACGCGGCGATCGCGCCCGGTCCTTCCTCCGCCACCTGGATCTCGTACCCTTCGCGTCTCAGCAGGTAGGCGAGCGGCTCGCTGAGCGCCGCTTCATCCTCGACGAGCAGGATCGATGTCACTGGTGGTCTCCTATCGGGGGTCGGACAGTGGAGGCTTCCGGCAGCCGGATCGTGAACGTGGAGCCGCGACCCGGTTGCGACCAGACCCGCACCTCGCCGCCGTGGTTCTGCACGGCGTGCTTCACGATGGAGAGTCCGAGCCCGGTGCCTCCGGTGTTGCGCGAGCGCGCCTGGTCGACACGGAAGAAGCGCTCGAACACACGGTCCAGATCCTCCTCCGGGATTCCCTCGCCCTGATCGGTCACGGCGATCTCGACGACGCCGCCGGAATTGCGGACACCGATGCCGATCCGCGAGTCGTCCGGCGAGTACTGGATCGCGTTCGAGATCAGGTTGTGCACGGCGGTCACCAGGAGGGTCTCGTTGCCGAGGACCTGGGCCTGCTTGTCGCCGCGCATCGCGATCTCGATGTTCCGGGTCTCGGCAGCCACCTTGTTCTGGTCGATCGCGGCCCGCACCACCTTGCTGGCGGAGAGCTCCACGGCGGTGCCCAGGGCATCCGTCGCCTGCAGCCTGCTGAGCTCGATGATGTCCTGCGTGATCCGCGCGAGACGCTGCGCCTCCTCCGACAGCCGCAGTGCGAAGCGCTGCACCTGATCCGGGTCGTCGGAGGCATCGTCGAGCGCCTCTGCCAGCAGGCCGACCGCGCCGATCGGCGTCTTCAGCTCGTGGCTGATGTTCGCCACGAAGTCGCGCCGGACGGCATCCAGTCGGTAGGACTCCGTGCGGTCCTCGGCGAGCAGCAGGATGTAGCGCGAACCGAGCCGTGCAACCCGGACGCTGAGGTGGATGTTCGCGTCGCCGAAGGGACCCCGGGAGAGCTCGCACTCCTCGGTCAGCGATTCGCCCGTGCGCCGGACGCGGTTCACGAGGTCGATGAGGTGCGGGTGCACCAGGGCGCCGTTCCAGACCAGGCCGATCGCATGCGCCCCGGGCGACGCCTTGATCACGTTGTTCGACGGGTCGAGGACGACACCCGCTGACTCCAGGGCGTCGAGCACCTGATCCACACCATCCGGCACGACCGGATTCACCACCTGCGCGGCATGGTCGCCGCGTCGAGCGGCGATGTGTAGGATCCAAACGAAACCGGCGCCGACGGCGAGCCCCAGGCTCAGCGACAGCAGCACCAAACCGGTGGAGTCCATAGCCTCCAGCGTAGGTGATGCCGATGCGCACGCATGGACGCGTCCCGCCCCCGGCCGCGTCTTTTCGCGGGTACGTTAGAGACTGTTCAGCCGCGGGGCACCGTTTGTTAACCTGGCGCGGCGAACATGGAACACAGGGTCAGAAGGCCCGACATCCCGCGTGCCCGCGCACGCCAGGAAGGACCACACCCCATGCGCGAAGTCTTCCAGCAGGAGCTGGCGGAAGTTCAGGACCGCCTCGTCGAGATCGCCGAGCTGGTCGTCCGCTCCATCAAGAACGCGACGCTCGCGTTCAACGATTCGGACGTGTCGCTGGCCGAGGACGTCATCGCCAACGACCACCGGATCGACGAGCTCACGGTGCTGCTCGACGAGCTGTCCATCCAGATCCTGGCACGCCAGCAGCCGGTCGCCCGCGACCTGCGGATCGTGGTGAGCGCACTGCGCATCAGCGCGTCCCTGGAGCGGATGGGCGACATGGCGGAGCACATCGCGCAGCTCGCGCGGTACCGCTTCCCCGACAAGGTCGTGCCGAAGAGCCTCCGTTCGACCTTCGGCGAGATGGGCCGGCTCGACGTGCAGATCGCCCAGAAGCTCGCCGAGCTGCTCCGGACACAGGATCTGCGCCTCGCGGACGAGATCCGCAACGACGACGACGACATCGACGAGCTGCACATCAGCGTCTTCGACAAGGTGCTCGGCGAGACCTGGAAGGGCCAGGCCGTCGACACCGTCGACGCGACCCTCGCCTCGCGCTATCACGAGCGCTTCGCCGACCACGCCGTCTCGATCGCCAAGAAGGTGCAGTACCTGGCCACCGGCGACTGGGCCCCCGAGCTCGCCTCCTGACCTCACCCCTCCCGCCCCACCATCGAGTCCACGAAGATTGCACGTCGACGCGGCGTGTCATGTGCAATCTTTGTGGACTCGACGGTGGGGCGGTCCGCTTCAGGGACGGAGCGGGACGCGGGCGGCGATTCGGCGGAGGCCATGAGGGGCACGGGCCACGACGGAGAGCTCGGCGAGGAGCGCGTGCTCGCCGGGGTGCAGGCGGCCGGTCCGCTGATCCGTCACGTGCGGGCGGTAGCCCTCGCGGAGGTGATGCTGGTCGCGGAGGCTGGCACCCGACGCCTCGAGCGCATCCACGATCGCGATGTGCAGTGAACGCAGTGCGCCGGAGTCACGCAGAACCGTGACGGGCACCGTGCCGTGCACGCCGAAGCGCTCCCGGGCCGCGGCCACAACGGGGATGGGCGGCACACGCGGGATCAGGGCGGCCACGGCCTCCGCATCCGCTTCTGTCTCGAACGGCGGGACGACGGTCACGTGCAACGGCCAATCCGACGCGGGGAACGTGTCCGGAGGCACGTCGTCGCCGCGCCCCGGGAGGAACGCGACGACGACGAACGTGCTGGCCGTGGCTGCCCGTTACTTCTTGCCCTGCGCGGCGACCGCTGCCGCACCCGCGGCGGCCGCTTCGGGGTCGAGGTAGTACGACGGCTCGAGCGGTGCGAAATCCTCACCGAGCTGGTAGACGAGCGGGATGCCGGTCGGGATGTTGAGGCCGGCGATGTCCTCGTCGGAGATCCCGTCGAGGTGCTTCACCAGCGCGCGCAGCGAGTTGCCGTGCGCCGTGACGAGGACCGTCTTGCCCGCCGAGAGGTCGCGCGTGATGTCCGACTCCCAGTAGGGAAGCATCCGGGCGATGACATCCTTCAGGCACTCGGTCCGGGGCACGCCGTCGCCGAGGTCGGCGTAGCGGGCGTCGCCCACCTGCGAGAACGGGCTGTCGTCGGCGATCACCGGCGGCGGGACGTCGAACGAGCGGCGCCACAGCTGGAACTGCTCGGGGCCGTACTTCTCGAGCGTCTCGGCCTTGTCGAGGCCCTGCAGCGCACCGTAGTGACGCTCGTTGAGGCGCCAGGACCGCTGGACGGGAATCCACAGCCGGTCGGACACATCGAGCGCGAAATGGGCGGTCTGGATGGCGCGGCTGAGCACCGAGGTGTGCAGGACGTCCGGCTGGAACCCGGAGTCGCGGAGCAGCTCACCTGCCCGCTTGGCCTCGGCGACGCCGGTCTCGCTGAGACGCACATCGACCCAGCCGGTGAACAGGTTCTTCTCGTTCCACTCGCTGCTGCCGTGGCGCAGGAGGATCAGGGTGTAGGGAGCGGGCATGCTCCCAATCTATCGTGTCGGCCGCATCCGTCCGGCCTGCCGGCGGCGGCTCGCGGCCGGCCCGTCGGCGGCTGGCAGGATGGACGCATGGCTTCGGGCGCAGTCGGCACGGTGACCCGTGGCACGACCAACACGAACCGGCTGCGCCGCGTCGACCGCTGGATCGCTGCGCAGCCCGAGCTGCGTCGCACGCACGACCCGGTCGTCGTCGACCTCGGCTACGGCGCCAGCGGCGTCACGGCGCTCGAATTCCACCAGCGGCTCGCGAAGGCACGCGCCGACGTCGAGGTCGTCGGCCTCGAGATCGAGCCGGGCCGGGTGCGGAGCGCGAACCAGCAGCTGGAGGCGGTGCGGGACGGCCGGACGGGCTTCGGCCCGGCGGCGCGCATCCGCTTCGCACTCGGCGGCTTCGAAGTCCCGCTGCCGGACGGCCGGAGCGCAGCGGTCATCCGCGCCTTCAACGTGCTCCGGCAGTACCGCGAGGTCGAGGTCCCGCATGCCTGGGAGCGGATGCGCTCCCGCCTGCAGCCCCACGGCCTCCTGGTCGAGGGCACCTGCGACGAGATCGGCCGCATCTCCAGCTGGATCGCCCTGGATGCCGCGGGTCCCCGCTCGCTCAGCGTCTCCCTCCGGCTGCGCGGGCTGGATGCGCCCTCGATCGTGGCGGAGCGGCTGCCGAAGGCGCTCATCCACCGCAACGTCCGCGGCGAGCGGGTCCATGCGTTCCTGTCGGAGCTCGACCGGCTCTGGCGCATCCACTCGCCGCTCGCCGCGTACGGGCCGAGTCAGCGCTGGATCGCCGTCGCCCAGGGGATGCGGGATTCCGGATGGCCGGTGCAGGGCGGCCGCAGCCGCTGGCGGCTGGGTGAGCTGACGGTCGGATGGGAGGCGGTCGCGCCGGCGGAGTGACGCCACCGGGCCGAACCCGGAATGCGCGGCACTGGACTGCTGCAGCGGAGTGCGCGACCTCGAGCTACTAGCGGGGAGCCCGGGTCACCGCACCCAGGCGCGGGAGGCGCGGCACGTGCGCTTCCGCACCCGCCTCCGGCGGAACCACGATCTCCTGCGCGGCGGCGACGGCGACACCATCCGCATCCACGGTCAGCGTCGCGTTCGGATCGGCCGACCGCTTCACGACGGCGAGCGCGATCGGTCCCAGCTCGTAGTGCAGAGCCGAGGACGTGACGGCACCCACCTCGCGACCGTCGAGCGAGACGACCGCACCCTTCGTGGGATGCGCGCCCTCCGAGCCGTCGAGGTGCAGCATCACGAGGCGGCGAGGCGGATGGCCGAGGTTGTGCACCTTGGCGACCGTCTCTTGCCCGCGGTAGCAGCCCTTGCTCAGGTGGACGGCGGTGCGCAGCCAGTCGAGTTCGTGCGGGATGGTGCGCTCATCGACCTCGGTCGAGAACCGGGGCCGCCACGCTGCGATGCGCAGGGCATCGGCGGCCAGCGTTCCGGCGGCGGACAGTTCTCCGGCGCGGATACGGGTCACGAGCGACGACAGGGCGTCTCGCGGGATGAGGCGTTCGCTCCACGTCCAGCCGGCGCCGGGATGCTCGCCCTGCGCGTACTGGTGACCGCCCGGCGCCACGGCGCGCCACGGATCGTGCCAGATCAGCGGGATGCCGTTCGGCGCTGCGATCGGCAGTGGCGGATCGCCGAGTGTCCCGATCGTTGCGAAGTCGGCCGTCCTGTCGGCGACCTCGACGCGCAGCATGAACCGCATCGAATCCAGCCAGCCCTGCAGTCCCCCGGCCTCCGGCCGGTCGACCAGGAGCCAGAGCGTGTCGCCGTCGTCGAGCAGGCGCGCGGCGTGCTCGACGTGGCCCGTCACATCCAGGAGCAGGGTCTCCGAGGACTCCCCCGGACGCAGGCCGGCGAGCGCCTGACTCGTCAGCGAATTGAGCCACGTCAGGCGGTCCGGGCCCTGGATCGTCAGCACCGCACGGTCGGAGAGATCGACGATCGCGCCCCGCTCGACCAGTGCCCGCTGTTCGGAGAGCGGGCTCCCGTAGTGGGCCGGCACCCCGAGCCCGTCCGTGTCGACGGCGCCCGGGAGGTCGAGGAACGGCGATGCCCCTGCCGGGGTCGCGCGAGGTACAGCATCCATCGGTCCGCCGCCTTTCAGTCGACCTTGGCGAGGCGCGCGGAGGCGTGCGTCCGCAGTTCGTGGCCGAGGGCGGCGATGTCCCAGGCCCACAGCAGATGGCCCTCGACGAGGCCGTACAGCCGCGTCGCCGCGGTGTACTCCTTCGCGCCGGAGGTGCGTAGCACCGCGTCCGTCGCGAGATCGATGCGGGGACCGGCGACCTGGCCGATGTAGACCTCGTTCACGCCGTCGGGATGGATGATCGACACATCGAGATCGAACGCGCCGTTCGAGTTGCGCAGCGTCTCGACGGACTGCGCCGTGCCGAAGGGGCGCGCGCCGACGCCGGGGAGCATCGCCGGTCCGGCGTCGCCCTCCACTAGCTTCCTGCGCAGCCGCCAGTAGCCGGTCTCCGCGGCGAGCGGCGTGTTCTGCTCGTCGAGGATCCACGAGTTCGCGGAGTAGTTCAGGTAGCCCAGTCCGTCGTGGCTGAAGCTGATCCGCTGGCCGAACTCGAGTTGGGTGTGCTCCTCGTCGATGGCGTAGTCGAGCACACCGGTTCCCTCCCAGACGCCGATGAGCCAGGAGAGTGGAACCAGCTCGGCGGGAAGATCGGTGGGGATCTCGATCATGATCCGGCTGAGGGGCTCAGCGCTGACCGCGGAAGAGGTTGTAGACGACCAGCCCCGAGACACCGAGGATGGCAAGCGTTGCCAGGCCCAGAAGGCCGACGAAGAAGAGTTCGAGAGCGACCAGCATGCGTCCAGTCTAACCAGGGACCGCCGACATCCGTTCGCCTTCAGGCGGCGGCGAAGGCAAGTGCCAGGATGCCGCCGATCAGCCCGAGTACGACGAAGGTCCCGGCGAAGGTGACGGCCAGCCGGTCGATGAAGCCGTCCTTCTGCTGCGTCGCCAGCTGAGCGACGAAAGCGAGCAGCACGCACACGGCGAGCGCGAGAGACAGCCACGACGCATAGGCCGCGGGGCGCGACAGCACACCGATCAGGATGCCGAGCACGAGCGCGACCACCCACACCGAGCCGATGCTCGTCGCCGTCGCCCAGCGCGGCAGCGGCGGCTGCACGGGCCCGGCCGCGGCGGCGGGACCCATCGCGCGGGGTGCAGGGGTGTCGGGTGTCTCGTCGCTCACGCCTCCATTGTGCCCCCAGCGGCCGGGCGGCGCCTGGCTGTGCGCCCTGCGGCAGATGAGCGGCGGAAGGGCGCGCGTGCATTTCCGGTAGCATTGCGCCACGGGTTCCCGAGGGCCGATCGGGTGAGGAGGAATGTGTGGCGCAACTGCTGATCCTCACTTCTGCGCCCAGCTCCCCCGCGCCGTCGTCGGCGCCTAACACCTCCCGCGTCGACTCCGGACCGGGTGCCGAGGTGCTTCCTGCGCTGGCTCTGCTCAGCCACCGCGTCCGTCAGATCCCGGCCGAGCCCGCGTCCCTCATCAACGCGCCCAGCTGCGACCTCATCTTCGTGGATGCACGGCGCGACCTGGCCAGCGCGAAATCGCTCTGCAAGATCCTCACCACGACCGGGGTCACCGTCCCGCTCCTCCTGGTGCTGACCGAGGGCGGGCTCACCGCGGTGAGCGCCGACTGGGGCGCCAGCGATGTCGTACTCGACACGTCGGGCCCGGCCGAAGTGGATGCGCGCATCCGGCTCGCCATCGGCCGCCAGACGCAGGAGCATTCGCAGTCCAAGATCCAGGCCTCCGGGATCACGATCGACGAGGCCAGCTACTCGGCGAAGGCGCACGGTCGCCAGCTCGACCTGACCTTCAAGGAGTTCGAGCTCCTCCGCTTCTTCGCGACGCACCCGTCCCGCGTGTTCACGCGCGAGCAGCTGCTCAGCGAGGTGTGGGGCTACGACTACTTCGGCGGTACGCGCACGGTCGACGTCCACGTGCGGCGGCTGCGCGCGAAGCTGGGCGACCTGGAATCCCTGATCGGCACCGTCCGCAACGTCGGCTACCGGTTCAATGTGTACGAGGACGACAACGACCGCCTTCCCACCTCCGTCCGTTCCTGACCCCGGCGGCGCGGCCGCCACGACGAGCAGCCGTCCATCCACAGTCAGCGTTTATCCACCGTTTACGTGGTGCCTCCTCCGGCAGGTTCCGGCGGTGACATGATGGGTGGATGGATGAGCGCACCACACTCGAGAACGGCCTTCTGGAAACAGGGCTGGGCGGCAGCCTGGGCAGCGATTTCGACGACGACTTCGCCCCGTTCATCTACGAGCCGGACCCGACGCTCCCGGACAACCGCTACCTCGACCGCGAGCTGAGCTGGCTCGCCTTCAACCAGCGCGTGCTGGAGCTCGCAGAGGACCCCCTGCTGCCGGTCCTCGAGCGCGCCAACTTCCTGGCGATCTTCGCGAGCAACCTCGACGAGTTCTTCATGGTCCGGGTCGCCGGCCTGAAGCGCCGGATCGCGACCGGTCTCGCCGTTCCGACCAACGTGGGCCGTGCGCCGCAAGACGTGCTCGCCGACATCTCCGAGAAGGTCCACGAGCTGCAGCTGCGCCATGCCCGGGCCTACCACGACCTCGTGCTGCCCGCGCTGCGGGATGCCGGCATCACGGTGGTGAGGTACGACGAGCTCGACGACGCCGACAAGGTCCAGCTTCGCGAGATCTTCTCGCAGCAGATCTTCCCGGTGCTGATGCCGCTCGCCGTGGATCCGGCGCATCCGTTCCCCTATATCTCCGGGCTCTCGCTCAACCTGTCCGTCAGGGTGCGCAACTCGCGGACCGGCAAGGAGCAGTTCGCCCGCCTCAAGGTTCCGCAGATGCTGCCTCGCTTCGTGCGCATCGACCAGCGCGAGAGCGTCGGCCAGGTGCGGTTCATCACGCTGGAAGACCTCATCGCCAACCACCTCGGCGACCTCTTCCCGGGCATGGAGATCCTCGAGCACCACGTCTTCCGCGTCACCCGGAACGAGGATGTGGAGATCGACGAGGATGAGACGGAGAACCTCATCCAGGCCCTCGAGCGCGAGTTGCTGCGGCGCCGCTTCGGCCCGCCCATCCGTCTCGAGGTCACCGACGACATGGATGCGGTGACCCTCGGGTTGCTGGTGCGCGAACTGGATGTCACCGAGCAGGAGGTCTACCGGCTGCCGGCGCCGCTCGACCTCGGCGGCCTGTTCGACCTCGCGAAGATCGACCGTCCAGACCTGCACTATCCGAACCACGTGCCGACGACGCCCGCACAGCTGATGCCGAGCGAGCCCAACGCCAAACCCGACATCTTCGCCGCCGTCGCCCGGCAGGATGTCCTCGTCCACCACCCCTACGAGTCGTTCGCGACCAGCGTCCAGGCCTTCCTGGAGCAGGCCGCCGCCGATCCGCACGTCCTCGCCATCAAGCAGACGCTCTACCGCACCTCGGGCGACAGCCCCATCGTCGAGGCGCTGATCGACGCGGCCGAATCGGGCAAGCAGGTACTGGCGCTGGTCGAGATCAAGGCGCGGTTCGACGAGCAGAACAACATCTCGTGGGCGCGAAAGCTCGAGAAGGCGGGCGTGCACGTCGTGTACGGGCTGGTCGGACTGAAGACCCACTGCAAGCTGGCCCTGGTGATCCGCGAGGAGAAGGGCGTCCTCAAGCACTACAGCCACATCGGCACGGGAAACTACAACCCGAAGACCTCCCGCATCTACGAAGACCTGGGGTTGCTGACGGCGGACGACCAGGTGGGCAAGGACCTCACCCGTCTCTTCAACGAGCTGTCGGGCTATGCCATCGAGAAGAAGTTCAAGCGCCTGCTCGTCGCACCGCTGCACCTGCGGAAGGGATTGCTGAAGCGCATCGAGACCGAGCGCGCCAACGCCGCCGCCGGGCGACCCTCCGGCATCCGCATCAAGCTCAACTCCATCGTCGACGAGGCGATCATCGACGGCCTCTACCGCGCGAGCCAGGCCGGAGTGCCGGTCGATCTCTGGGTGCGCGGCATCTGCGGCGTCGTGCCCGGCCGCGAAGGCCTGTCGGAGAACATCCGCGTGCGGTCGGTGCTCGGCCGCTACCTCGAGCACTCCCGTGTCTTCTCGTTCCTCAACGGCGGCGAGCCGCAGGTGTACATCGGCAGCGCCGACATGATGCACCGCAACCTCGATCGCCGCGTCGAGGCGCTCGTCCGGCTGACCGACCCCGAGCACCTGCGCGAGCTCGACGATCTGTTCGACCTCGCCTTCGACGACCGCACAGCGACCTGGAAGCTCGATCAGGACGGCGTCTGGACCCGGCATCATCTGGATGAGAACGGCAAGCCGCTGGTCGACCTGCAGAACAAGCTCATCCAGCAGTACAGTCATCGCCCGCGCAGCACCCGCACGGGAACGAGGCGGTGAGTCCGGCCATCTATGCCGCCGGCGCCCTCTGCTGGCGGGTGGTAGAAGACCGCATTGTGGTGCTCGTGGTGCATCGGACGAAGTACGGCGACGTCACCATCCCGAAAGGGAAGGTGGACCCGGGTGAGACGCTCCCGCAGACCGCCGTGCGCGAGATCGAGGAGGAGACGGGGCTGAAGATCGGCCTCGGCGTTCCCCTCGGCGTCTCCACGTACCCGCTCAGCAGCGGGCGGGAGAAGATCGTCCACTACTGGGCGGCAGAGGTCGGCGAGAAGGCGATCGAGCGGTCGACCTTCATCCCGAACAGCGAGATCGCCGCCATCGAATGGGTCACCATCAAGAAGGCCCGGGGCTATCTCACGTACGAACGCGACGTCGAGATCCTCGACACGTTCGATGCATTGGTCCGCCAGGGCATCACATCCACCTTCGCGATCATCGCGCTGCGCCACGGGAAGGCGGCCCCACGCGACCGGTGGGAGGGAAGCGACGCCTCGCGACCGCTCACCGAGCGCGGCGTGAGGCAGTCCGCAGCAGACGTCGCCACGCTTCAGGCATGGCGGCCGAAGCGGATCATCACCAGCGACGCCGTCCGCTGCGTCACGACGGTCGCGCCGCTCGCAGCAGCCACGGGAGTCAAACCGCGCCGCGAGCACGGGATCAGCCAGGATGCCTACGAGGAGGGCCGCGGCGAAGTTCGGGCAGTGGTCGGCAAACGCATCCGCGCACGCAAGACCGCCGTGCTGTGCAGTCACGGACCGGTACTGCCCGAGATCATGCGCGAGGTCGCACTGGCCACCGGGACGATGCCCGGCAGCTACCTCGACGACGCTGCGGATCTCGACACGGGCGGCTTCTCCGTGGTGCACCTCTCGGCCACCAACCCCGCCTCCGGCATCGTCTCCATCGAGACCTATGCGCCGGTGGAGGCGTAGAGCTCCCCTCCCGCTGCGAAGGAGATTCGAACGCACGGCGTTCGGAACTCATTCCGTGCTGCCATCCGAAGGAGATTCGAGACCCGATCTCCTTCGATTCATCGCGGAAAGCGACGTCGCCATGAGCCTGTCCGCGGCGAATCTTCCGTCCTCCATCTTCCACGAACAATGCCTACATTCCATCTATCATCATTGCGTCTGAGATATCACCGGGGTAGTGTGTTTCGGGGATGCCAGTCCGGCATCGCTTCGCACCACCAGAGGACATGAATGACCAGCTCAACGCGCATCCGTTTCGGCGCACTCGCGGCCGCGTCCGCCGTCGTGGCAGGTGGCTTCTTCGCCGCCGTCCCGGCCAACGCCGCCGGTACCACCCTGACCGCCACGAACACCACCTTCACCGTCGGCGACTGGGGCACCGGCCTCGAACTGACCGGTACCGGCTTCACTGCGGACGGGATGGTGACGATCACGCTCGCCAGCTCGCTGAACGGCACCCTCGAGACGACCAGCGCCACGGCGGACGCCGCAGGCGACATCGCCGTCAGCCCCGCCTGGATCCCGACCGTTCCGCTCGCAGCCCTCGCCGCAGGCGAGACGCTCTCCGTCACGGCGACCGACGACGCGAACACCACGCTCACCGCGAGCGTTCCGCTCACGGTCAACGCCGCGGTTCAGGCGCCTGTCCTCGAGCCCAAGGGCATCTCGACCAGCGTCAGCACGATCACGACGGCAGAGTTGGCCGACCCCGGCATCGACGTCCACGCCGCCGGCTACACGCCCGGAGAAGTGGTCACCATCACGGTCGACTACAACGGCTCTGTGCAGACCCTCCAGCCGACTACAGCCGCGGCCGATGGGACGGTCGACTTCACGCTGTTCCTGGAGGCCGGAACAGCCGTTGCCGGCAGCATCACCGTCACCGTTGTCGGCTCCGACTCGGGTGTGAGCAACACGGCGACGGTCGAGGTCACGGGAGATGATGTCCCCGTCGACGGCACCCCTGGGCCGGTCGATCTGGGCTCGACCGAGACGACCACCGCAGCTGTCACCGCAGCTCCTGTCGCCAACCTTCCGGTCGTCAGCGGCTGACTCTCAGCACTCCGGCCGGGGGGGGGGGGGGGGGGGGGGGGGGGGGGGGGGGGGGGGGGGGGGGGGGGGGGGGGGGGGGGGGGGGGGGGGGGG